>JACQEN010000119.1 GCA_016200585.1 Deltaproteobacteria bacterium | reverse complement strand
GGACCGCCTCGACGTCGACACCTTCGAGGTGCAACTGCCGCACCAGTCGAGCACGCTGAGCGCGGATCAGGCGAACATCGCTACCCTGGAGAATCAAGCGAGCAACGGGTTCGGGTTGACGTTGGTACGCGACGGCAACGTCGTGTCGAACGGGAACTTGAATTCCACGATCAATCTGTGCAGTGCCAATCTCGATATCGTCGTGCCCTTGAAGGCCAGGCGCAACGGCCAGTTCGGAGCGCGAACGACGACTTTGAAGATCGAGACAATCTCCTCCGACGGTCAGCGCGACGACGATCTGCTGCGCTTGGTGTGCAAACCAGGACCGTAAGCGGATCAACGCGGCAGCCCGACCCAATGAGTGAGCCGTTTGAAATTCGGATCATCGGACGCGCCCGCACGCCCTGGCAGCGGCGCGAAGACGCGCCACATCAACCGAGCGCCGCAAAGGACGTCGAAGGAGTTCTCGAGATCGCACCCGAATATCGCCAGGCGCTCCTCGACCTCGATAGCTTCCAACGCATCTGGGTGCTGTTCCTCTTCGATCGCAGTCACGGCTGGGCGGCGCGCGTCAAGCCGCCGCGCGGTGGCCCGAAGCGCGGCGTGTTTGCAACCCGTGCCCCCAACCGCCCTTCGCAGATCGGCCTCACCAACGTTGCACTGAACAGCATCGACATGAGTGAGGGCCTGGTTCGCGTCCACGGCGTCGACCTGCTCGACCAAACGCCGATTCTCGACATCAAGCCTTACCTGCCGCTGGTCGATGCCTGGCCGCAAGCCGGCCACGGATGGCTGGAGGAGTATCTGCAAGCCGGCATCGAGCCGCGGCTCAAAAAGCCGCTGCGTCCGATGCCGGCGAGGTGAGTCGCGCGCGAGAGCGGGCGGTTCGGATCCGCTCGACGACTACAATCAGCAAACCCAGGGCGGATGGAGTATGAAGGTCAGTAACGACGAAGTCGTCACCGCCACGCGTGTGTGGATCGAAGAGGTCGTGATCGGCCTCGATCTCTGTCCGTTCGCGAAAGGGGTTCTGGCCAAGCAGCAGGTCCGCATGCGGGTGAGCCGAGCCCGCACCGCGGTGGCGCTGCTCGCCGACCTCGAGCAGGAGCTACGAGTATTGTCGCAAGTTGCGCCGGAAGAAATCGACACGACGCTGTTGATCCATCCGCACGTGCTCGGCGACTTCCTCGAATACAACGACTTCCTCGATCAGACCGACGACGCTCTCGATCGGCTGGGTCTGATCGGCGTCATTCAAGTTGCCAGCTTCCATCCGCACTATCAGTTTGCCGGAAGCGAAGCGGACGACATCACCAACTACACCAACCGCTCCCCCTATCCGATGCTGCACCTGTTGCGCGAAGCCAGTGTCGAGCGGGCGGTCGCCGCGTTCCCGGATGCAAGTGCGATCTACGAAAAGAACCTCAAAACGATGCGCGGCCTCAGCGCTGCAGCACGGGCACAGCTCGGAATCGGCGGAGCGGTAGCGAACGAGGCCAACCCCGGTACGCGCAAACACCGGCGGCGGTGATGTTGAGAAGCTTTCCGCCGAGACGGACGACGTGTGCGGCCAGCGCAGAGAGCGCCGGAAGCGCAGCTCAGGAGCGCACGGCAAGAACACACATCGTGTCGCCGGAGCTCACATGCATCGATACATTCGGCACGAGGCGATCCATCGACTGCAGCAGCAACGCGCCGATGCGCGTGTAGAAACGCAACCTGGCGATCATGCGCGGCAAGCTCAGGTACTTGCCGACGGCGTGGATGTCCCGCACCGCAAAGTTGGCGGCCGTAAGCATCTGCGTGATGGTCAGGCGCGAAAAGAAGTAGAGGTGTTCGTCGATGCAACGAAAGCCCAGCCACTTGCCGCGCAACAGTCGAGCCGCGAAGCTACCGGCGTCCGGCGTCGAAATCGCCAGAACGCCACCCGGCTTCAGCAGACGATGGCAGGCGGTCAGCAGGCTCGCGGGGTCGGGCACGTGCTCGAACAGATCCCACATCGTGATCACATCGAAGCTACCTTCCGGCAAAGCAAGTCCCGGCAGAGAGCCGCGTTCGACGTGAAAGCCTTTGGCCCTGGCGCGTTCCAACGCATAGCTCGAAATGTCGATGCCCAGCGTCTGCCAACCCGACTGGGTAGCCGCTTCGAGGAAGATTCCGGTCGCGCAGCCGACGTCGAGATGCTGCGGACGGTTTGTCGCAAGCAATGGGGTGATCCGTGCGATACGCCGCCGGAAGGTGCGCAGGATGTCATCGTGGTCGCCCTCGTAGTCTTCGTATCCGCCGAACGTCGGCTGCGCGCAGTGGAAGTAACTGTCTTCGTACAGGTGCGACAATTCGCTGAAGTCCGGCCGCGGGTTGACGAAAATCAAGCCACAGTTGAGACATTCGACGAGCCGCGAGATGTTGTGCACGCCGCGTGTCACCTCACGCCCGCAGAGGTTGCACGGCACGTGGGCAAGCACGCGTCCGGCTGCGACCTTCACCGCTGGCACCGATGGCGACAGCACGTTGGCATGGGACAAGGCGGAGACTGCGTTGGGTGCCGACACAACAGCGTAGTGTACCAGCCAGCCCCCCCTTCGTATACCGGAACTTTCGCGTCGGAACTGTCTCAGTTTGATTGCGACGCGCCTTCGATCACCTCTCCCCTTCGCCCCTCTCCGACGCGGAGAGGGGTCGGACCGCGGCGAACATGGGGGCTTTCAGTCCCCTTTCCGCGTCGGGAAGGAACAGGGGTTAGGTTCAGCCGGATGACCGCACCAAAAAACCGGGTCACTTTCGCGTCCCGCCTGAATGCGCTTAGGCCGGGGTCCGTCGCATGACCGCCAACATCCCGACAATCAAACCGCACAACACCACGGCCCAGACGAACGTCAGGAAATAGCTGAGCAGCCCGACGACTGTAATCAAAGCGGCGGTGCGCTCGTAGAACCGACCGCCGACCGCAAGGGCCAGCGGACAGAGAGCCAGCAAGTGCCAGGGGTAGAGCACCGTGGGAACAACCGAGACAAACAAGGCGAGACTCCAAAAGCAGTCCTCGACGAACAGCGACGCGCTGTAGATTTGCGTCCCGCGGCGCACGATCAACCACAGAAGACCGATCACGAAGGCGCCGAGACGCAACGCTGCGAACACACTCAGCCCTGATTCCGACTCGAGAATGCCGGTAGCTAGGAGGAGACGAAAGAGCAGCCAAACGAGCGGCGGCATTTCGTTGGGAAACACGAGCCGGGCCACATCGTGCTGCCGCAACCCGGCAATGATCGGCCCCAACTCAGCCCGAAACGGCAACACCGCCAAAGCCGAAACGACCAAGGCGGCAGCAAGGGCACCTCCGATCTGGCCAATGGTCGCGCGACCACTGCGACGCATCCACCAGATCAACCACACGGGCAAGAAAACGGCGCTGTACAGCTTGTACCAGAACGAAGCGGCGAGCAGCGCTCCGGCGGCGAACCATCGACCGCGCATCCAAATCAGCACGGCTGCCTGGAGGAGAATCGTCATGGCCAGATCGTTGTGGCCGGAGCCGAGTGACTCGAACAGCACCAGCGGACACCACAGCCAGAGCTCAAGCGTACGGTTCTCGTTCTTGTCGTCGGAGTTGCCGGTGATTTCGCGGCGCAGCTGAACCAGAAGCCAGCCGGAAAGCAGGAGCAACGGCAGGTTCAGCAGCTTGTGGGCGGCGACGACCGCGGCCAGGCTGCGGCCGGCGACGGCGTAGACCGCACGCGCCTGCATGGTGAAGAGCGGCCCGTACGCCGTCGTGTGGTCACGCCACCAGGCCTGCAACATCGGGAACCAAGGATCGCCGGCCACCGAGCTCGGCGGGCGCAAGTACGGGTTGGCGCCGTATTCGGCCCACATCTTCGGATAGAAGGCGTAGGCGAAGACGTCGCGCGAACCGACCGGGAATGACGCCAGCAAGGGCAAGGCGAAGGCGATCAGCGCCAACAGCACCCGCCGCCGGCCGGCGGCGCGCGGCTGCTCGACGAGTCCGACGTAGCCCGCCGACGCCGCCGTAAAGAGAACGAAGAAGGCGTAGGTCAGACGCAAGTCGTCGAAGCGCTCGAAGTCGTTGGTCGTCAGGTCGCGATGCAGCCACGACGCGATGCACACGCCAACCGCAATCAGCGCGCCGGCGACGATCGCCGCACGGAAGACTCGCGCTGCTTCTGCTTGCGTTTCCTCCTGCCTCACAACCTCACCTCACCGCCGCATCATTCCCGCCGTGCATGTGAGCCGATTCCATCGCCTCGTCGAGAGGCATCGACGCAGTTCGACTTAAGGAGGCAGTCGAACATCGTGTCAAGGATCACTGCCGACGTCAGGCGTCGCCGCTCAAACGTCCGGCGGCGAAGATCAGCAAAGCGCAGGTGGCAATTTCGACGGTGATGAAGACCGCGGCAAAGGCCGCGCCGTGCGCCGCCCAGGCAATGGTGCGGCACAGCGCCGCGCTGCCGAGCAAGGCGGCAGGGAAGTAGAGCTGGCGTGCACGGCCCTCGCCCCCTCCGACCAGAATGCTCACGCCGAGCACGAGGAAGAAGGCCGCAAAGTCGCCGAACTGCGTGCTGCGCGCCAACCCATCGAGCGGTGGCATGCCGAGCGACGCGGCAGCGCGTTCGGGGGTCAGCAGCCAGCCGATGCCTTGCAGGGTAAAGCCGATGCCGATCAGGAGCGTCAGAGCTCGTAGTGTCGTGCGCATACCTTCATGCCCTCCCGGGAGCGTTGCGGATCGTTGTCCCTGGTTCTTCCGCTGATTTGGAGTTTGCTGCAAGAGCGGCGCAATACGGCGACCGCAGCGCCGGTTCGACCCCTGCCCCTTTTCATCACCTGGATCGTCCTCGACAATCGGGCATGAGCCTGATTGACATATTTCTTCGGAGTTACCCTCC
This sequence comes from Deltaproteobacteria bacterium, assembly GCA_016200585.1. GTDB lineage: Bacteria > Desulfobacterota > Binatia > HRBIN30 > HRBIN30 > JACQEN01. The sequence continues at coordinate 12,887 of JACQEN010000119.1, read as the reverse complement.
GTGGTGAATTTCTCTCTTTTTTGACATCAGAGCTCGTTGGAGCAGAGTTGGTTTGAATGAGTGAAGGCCCTCTACGAATCGTCGGCGCGCCCGGTTCCCCGTACAGCCGCAAGCTGCGCGCCGTGCTGCGCTATCGCCGCATTCCCTACGCCTGGATCAATCAGGGCTCGCCGGAGACGCACGGCCTACCGCAACCGCGCGTCCACCTGCTGGCCGCAGAGCGCGCCGCCGTCGACGCCTTGCTTGCCGGAACCGGCTGCGAACACCTTTTCCATTGAACTGCCGAAGGAGCAAAACATGAAAGTCGTCAATCATGTCTATCCCAAATTCGAACAACTGATGCCCCTGGCGCAGGACTCCACTCCCGGTGCGATCGCCATGGTCAACCTGCTCAAGTTCCACGACAAGGCGCAGTACGGCGACGGTCGCAGTGAAAACATCTCCGGTCGGGACGCCTACATGCGCTACGTCGCCGAGATGGGGCCGATCGTCGAGGCGGCCGGCGGGAGGTTCTTGTTCTCCGGCGACGTCAAAGGCCTGGTGATCGGCGAAGTCGAAGAGCTGTGGGACGCCGTCGGCATCGCCGAATACCCATCGCGCGCCGAGTTCCAGCGCATCGCCACGAGCCCCGAGGTGCAGGCGATCGGTGTACACCGCGAAGCCGGACTTGCCGGACAATTGCTCATCATGACGATCGGCGAGATGTTTCCACCGATGCGTTGAGGCGACGATCGCTGGGTTGGACCAGAGACCACGATTGATTGCGGTGACGAACGACGCAGGGGACATGATCTCGATGCCATCCTCGGCCTGCCACGAGTCGCGGCCGCCGTACACCAAAATGCGCCGTTTGACGCCGCCGACCTCGGCGATGGCTTGTAACCCCTTCAGCATTTCGGGCTTGAGGCACCAACGGTAGGGTTCCGAGTCGAAGCGCTTCCTCGAGATCGAATCGCTCGCCCAACTCGGCCGGTGTGAACGGGTGCAATCGACGCTCGACGGCACGTCCGGCGAGAAGGTTCACGCCGCTCCGCCGCAGCTGCCGCGCGCTCGATCCACAGAGTACGAAGCGCAATCGCCGCTTTTCGATGAACCGGTGAACGGTATTCAGAAGCGCCGGGGCGCGCTGCACCTCATCGACGACCACCCAGTCCCCGGGCCGCAACGGCTCCAGCTTGTGTGCCAACGCCGCGGGGTCGGCCGACAATTCCAAGTGCAGCGCCTCGTCCAGCAGATCGAAGGTGGCGGCTGCATTGCGGAAGCGCTCCCCCAGCCATTGGCTCTTCCCAGTTCCACGTGGGCCGAACAGGAAGAAAGATTGCTTGGGCGGCTGCAACAAGCGGGGAATTCGCGTGACGGCCATGCCGGCATTTATCCAGGAGAAATGCCGGCATGCAAGGCACGCCGATCGGCCTGTCTCAGGATCATGTCGTAAAGGGCTTGCGCCGCCGGCGACAGGTGCGCGTTCTTGCGCGACACCAGAACCAAGCTACGTGACACCACGGGGTTGGTGAGCGCGACGACCTTGATCTGCGGATACGCGCCCTTCTGCATCGCCAGGCTCGGAACGATCGCCGCCGCAACGCCCTCGGCGACGAGTCCAACCGCCGTCGAGCTACGTTGCACCTCATAGAACGAATGCAGCGCCAGGCTCTGTGTGCCGAGCGCCGCATCGAGCAGCGGCCGATTGCCGCTCACTTCGCCGGCGAAGATCAACGGGCACGACTCCAGCTGTTTCCAGGTTGCTTGCCGTTTGCGTGCCAGAGGATGATCGCGGCGGCAGATCAGGACGTACTTATCCTCGAGCAGCGGCGTGCTGCGCAGGTCGGGATGATGCGGGCCGCCGATGTTGATGCCGAACTCGGCTTCTCGGCGCAGGACCGCCGCCGCGACACCGGAGGAAGCGTGATCGAGAATCCGAATCCGGTTCTCCGGGTAGCGCGCCGAGTACTCGCGAATGATGTGCGGTAGATACTGCACCCCGACCGTCGGCACGCAGGCGAGGGACACGTCACCGCGTTGCGCGCTCCCCGTCTTTTCGATCTCGGCAAGCATTGTGGCCAATTCCGACATCAGACGGCGGCATTGCGGCAGGAAGTCGCGGCCGATGCTCGTCAGCGCCACCGAGCGCGTCGTGCGCTCGATGAGCTTGACACCCAGCAGCGACTCGAAATTCTGCAGGCGGCGCGTCAACGCCGTCTGCGTGATGAACAGCGCGTGAGCGGCTTTCTGGAAGCTGCCCTGCTCCGCGATGGCGATAAAGGCCTGTACTCCAAGCGTATCTATTTTCATGCGTTCTTTGCATCAACAACATACTTAAATGCATTTTACTTGAGATCGAATCTCTTTCACAATTTCGCTCATCGCCGCCGCGTATTCGACCGGCAGCGGAAAAAGGAGCGCAACATGATCTCGATCGAATCGACCCCTGAAATGGCCCGCCGTATCTACGCGACGATGGACGACCGTCTGCGCGTGGTGCGAAGGCGACTGGGTCGGCCTCTGACGCTGGCCGACAAGGTGCTGCTCGGGCACCTCGACGATCCACAGGCAGCGGATCTCGAACCGGGCCGTTCGTATGTTTTCCTGCGTCCGGACCGCGTCGTTCTTCAAGACGTCCTCGGACAAACCGCCATGCTGCAATTCATGCAGACGCGTCGCAGCAAGGTCGCCGTGCCGACGACGATTCATTGCGATCACCTGATTCAAGCGCGGACCGATGGCGTGTCCGATCTCAACGCGTCGCTGGCGGAGAACCACGAGGTCTATGAATTCCTGCGCTCGGCGGCGGCGAAGTACGGCGCTGGGTTCTGGGGGCCGGGAGCAGGCATCATTCATCAGGTCGTTCTCGAACACTACGCCTTCCCGGGCGAGATCATCCTCGGCACCGACTCGCATACCCCGAACGGCGGCGGACTCGGCGCGTGTGCCGTTGGTGTCGGGGGCGCCGATGCCGTCGAAGTGATGGCGGGAATACCGTGGGAAGTGCTCTATCCGAAGCGGATCGCGGTCGTCCTCACCGGAGAATTGGGCGGGTGGACGGCTCCAAAAGACGTCATCCTCTGGGTCGCCGGTCAGCTGACGGTGTCGGGAGCCACCAATTCAATCGTCGAATACATCGGCCCCGGCGGGCGCACGATCAGCGCCACCGGCAAGGCGACGATCGCCAACATGGGCGCGGAGCTGGGCGCGACGACGTCGATGTTCCCGGCGGATGAAAGAATGATCGCCTACCTGCCGCGTTCTCGAGCTCGATCTCTCCAAACTCGAGCCGCACGTTGCCGGTCCGCACACGCCCGATCGCGCCCGGCCTCTCTCAAAGCTGGCGGCCGAAGTGCGGGACGAGCGCAACGCTTTCTGCGACCGCGTGTCGGTCGCGCTCATCGGCAGCTGCACCAATTCATCGTACCAAGACATGAGCCGGGCGGCGGACGTCGCCACTCAGGCGCTGGCGCACGGGATCAAAGCAGCATCGGCGCTTCTGGTGACACCGGGGTCAGAGCAGATTCGCGCCACTGTCGAACGCGACGGGAAAATGCAGACACTGCAGAAGATCGGTGGCGTCGTCCTCGCCAACGCCTGCGGCCCGTGCATCGGGCAGTGGTGCCGCGAGTCGGCCGATGCGCCGAACACCATCGTGACCTCGTACAATCGCAATTTCCCCAGGCGTAACGACGGCCAGTCATCGACCATGAACTTCATCGCCAGCCCCGAGATCGTCACAGCACTGGCGCTGGCCGGGCGGCTGTCGTTCAATCCGCTCACCGATACGCTGACAGGCGCGGATGGCGTTCCCTTCCGGCTCGAAGCGCCGTGGACAGCACCCGACGTACCGGCGAATCGCTTCGTGCGCGGGCAATCGACCTACATCGCGCCGCCCGCAAATGGCGCCGACGTCGCACTGCAAATCAATCCCGCCAGCGAGCGTTTGCAGATCATGCAACCGTGGCCGGCTTGGGACGGAAACGACTTCATCGACTTGCCGGTTCTGCTGAAGACCAAAGGCAAGACGACGACCGACCACATTTCGCCGGCCGGGTCGTGGTTGAGATACCGCGGTCACCTCGACAAGTTCAGTGACAACATGTTCCTGGGTGCAATCAACGCGTTCACCGGCGAGAGCGGCAGAGGCAAGAACGTCGTGGCCGGCCAGTCGGCGCAGCCGATTGCCCAAACCGCCCGCGACTACCGCGCTCGCGGCTTGCGCTGGGTGGTCGTCGGCGACGCCAACTACGGTGAGGGCAGCAGTCGTGAACACGCCGCTCTGTCCCCGCGCTTGCTCGGTGGCGCGGCGATCATTGCGCGGAGCTTCGCGCGCATCCACGAATCGAACCTGAAAAAGCAGGGGCTTTTGGCGCTGACGTTTCAAGATCCCGCCGACTACGAGCGTATCCGTGAGGACGATCGCATCAGCTTGCTCGGTCTGGCGCAGCTGGCCCCCGGAAGGCTGGTCGAGTGTCTGGTGCGGCACGTCGATGGCAGCAGCGAAACGCTGTGGCTGCGTCACTCGTTCAGCGCGTCGCAGCTGCAGTGGTTCCGCGCCGGCTCGTACCTGAATGCGTTGAACGTTGCAGTAGGGAGTGAAAGCCGATAGCTGCCGACGCGATGGCGGCGCAGCGCGAGAAAGCTTGCGGGGCTGAGACTCGCGGTCGGCGGCACGCTGCTGCGGTTGTCGTTGCAATCGGACTGTTCCTGCTCACGCCGCCGGTGCACGGGCGCGTCCTGCCGCCGGCCGGGACCGGGGTGCGGAACGAGGCATTATCAAATGCCGCCATGGGCAACGTCGACGGCATCCAGGGCGGTGCCGATCATGCGATCGTGCGTCTCTGCCTGCGTAGCGCACCGCAGACTTGCTTTCTGCTGCGTCTCAGCGATCCGCAAGCGTCGTGCGAAGGCGACAAGGCAGGGCCGTGGTGCGCGCGCTGGGAGGAAGGAGACCCGCCTGGCGCTGTGCGCAACACGGTGGCTACGGAGTTGCAAAAGATGGAAGAGATCTGGCTCGATCCCGCTCCAGGCCACGCCGACGACATCGCCTTGCAACAACCGACCGAGCCATCAAGACACCTGCGCCTGCGTTCCGTCGCCCTGGCTGCCGCGCTCGTACTCTTGCCGCTCGCGGCCGGCAGCGGACTCGGCATCCTCTTGCGGCGTACCCGCCGGCGCTGGCTCGTGTTACCAGCCGCGCTGTTGGCCATCGCATCGGCTTGGGTCAGCATGCAACGCGTCGACAGTGTCGGGGCTTGGGATCTGCTCGGCGGTGCGCTGTTGGCAGTCGCCGGCTTGCTTGCCGGCAGCGCGCACGTGCCGTTGCGCAATTGGGCGCTGTTGTTGGTCTCCTCGGTCGTTGCTCTCGCAGGACTCGAACTGGCAGTACGTCGTTGGCTTCCGAGCCCGCCGCACTTTCCACCACCGGAAGACGCATCTTTCGTCATTCCTCCCGGCTCTTGGGACACCGCCTGCTTCGTGCTGCACAGTTCGCAAGGTATCGATGCGGCGCTGCGCTCCCTGCACGCCCGCAGCGACAGCCACGCCGACGAAGCCGCACCACGGCGGTTTGATCAAAGGCCGCGCATCGCGCACATCGGCGATTCGATGACCTACGGAACCGGCGTGCGTACGGGCCAAGCATTCCCTGCCCTCCTCGAAGCGCTGCAGCCAGGCGTCGGCCACGACAACTATGGCATCTGGGCGGTCAGCACCGACTGCGAGTATCTAATGATGCGCCGGATTGCCGGCGAGCGTCCACCGCGTGCGGTGGTGCTGCACGTCTACACCGGCAACGACCTGTACGAGATCGACCGGCCCTACGAATGTTGCGACGCCGGACCCCTGCTCGAATACTCGCCGGCCGGTCCGACGCCACGCTGCCCGGCGCCGCGCTGGCGCTTCACCCTCGCTTCACGACTCGGCCGTTCGCCGCCGCCGTACCCTTTGCGTGTGGCAACAGCCTGGTCGCATGCGGCGCGTCACGTTGCCGCCGGCTTTTCGCGTCTGGTCTTCCAGCTCGATGTGCCGCCCAACTTCCTGCATGCCGGTGAAGCAACCGAAGCGGGATGGACCCACTTCGAGCAGATCCTAGCGAAGATGCGCGACGACCTGCGCCAGTCGCAAGTGACCTTCGTCGTCGACGTGCTGCCCGATCAACGCTCTCTCCAAGCCGGCGATCGCCGAACGCAAGAACGCGCCGTGAGCATCAGCCAGCACTTGGGAATTCGCACCCTCGACGCCTGGGATCTTTTCGAGCAAGGAGTGCGGCAGGACGGTCCGTGGAAATACTTTCTCGCGCCCGGCGACATTCACTTCGCACCCGACGGGCACCGTTTGTTAGCGCAATGGTTAGACAAGCAGCTTGCGGCGGAAGTCGGCAAGTCAGGATCTGTGGGCGACAACCAATGACGGAGGCTGATCCAGCAGGCGTTCGCTCATTACCGCTATTCCATTTCTTCTTTCGACCTGCCGATTGCCTCGACCAGCGCTGCTTCCAGCATCACCGCATGGCTTACGCCTACCGTTGCAAAAACACGTTGACGCTCGCCAACGGCATCGAGCAACCGGCGCAGCATGTATTCGTCGCGCAGGCGGTTCGACAGGCGGGAGATGCGTTGTGTCGGCAGATCGTTGCGCATGGGATCTGTTTCGATCGCCGTGACATTGCGCGGCGCTAGCGCACGGCCGAGCAGCCGCTCGTGCTGTGTCGCGATGTGCGGCCAGGTGATCTTCGCGATGCCCAGCGGTGGACCGATGCGCTCGAAGAAGTCGCCGAAGTAGCCGTCGAAGTCCATGCGCGCCGTCTTGCGATTGAACGATGCCAACTGGCGCACGACGAGATAGACAAGCGCATCGCCTTGCGACATGTGCCCGAGCAGAAGTCGCGCTTCGTCCTCGAGCGGAATGTCCATGCTGGCGGTCTCGACGCCGACCCGGGCCGCAAGGTGGCGGACCAGTCCGGCTTCGCCGTGGCGGCGAATCGCGACCTCGCGATCCGCTTCGACCGCCGGCGGTGTCCCTTCATGCATGGCAAACGCCGGCGACAACCGCGCAAAGGCCGCGACGATCTGGTCGAACATCGGATCGGCCGGATCCGAGCTGTGTCGTCCACCGAAGAGCACGAGACGAGTATCATCCCCGCCGACGTCGATAACGTACGGCGTCGGATGGCGAATTCGGGCGTACTCGGAGAAGCTCAAGATACGGCGCGCTGCGGCGGCGATGTCGATCGGCATCAGACCTCAGTCGGCGTTTTCGGGTGGAATCGGCGCGCTGCAAGCCTGCCCGGCGCAGACGTCGTCCATGGCGCCGTTGGGGTGCCAGAACTGATCCTTGAGCGCGCGGACTTGTGGAATGTTCGGTGTGTCATCGTGCGGATCATGTCCGTCGCGAGCCGGGGTGTTGGCTACCGGCGAAGCGGGTGTTCCGGTATCCCAGAGGAAGTACGCCGAGCCGTTGTAGGGATAGCGGTCGATGGGCGTAAGCAACCATCCGGGATTGCTCTCGGCAACACGACCGCCGCCGGCAATCGGAACGTGCGCCGCGGCACCGATGGTGGCGGCTTCGATGCGCAGGCTGTACTCCGTCACCTGGTGGTCGCCGACCGCGCCAAGCAGCAGCATGTCATGCTGCGGCGTTCCCGGCAGCGGATCGTTGGTGATGTGATTCGCATAGCCGTTGGTTTCGCCGCGGTCCCACAACAACTGCGCCACTGCAACGCCGATGATTCGATCGTAGCGTTTGGGATAGGCCGGCTTCGCGACCGCATCCAGATAGCCGTCGAAATCGACGCTGCGATCCAGCAGGATCGAGTAGTTCATCCCCGCTTCGCCGACGACGGCGCGAGTGAAATCCTGCGCGACGGCCGTGAGCGCACCACCGAGAATTGCGCCCTGACTGTTGCCGTCGAAGTAGAGCTCGTCCGTTTTCAATGCCGAATGGCCCCCGAGTTGGAAGGCCTCGTTGGCACTGAAACCCTGCGGATGTTTCATCAGTCGCCCGAGGAAGAGAAAGGCCAGGAACCCTTGCTGCAGTCGGTCGGGGATCGCCGGAAACTTCGACAGATCGGTGAGCGCGGTAATCGCCGTGCCGACGTCGTCCTGGCTCATGCCGTACCAGTCGGTAGCGCAATAGGCGATGTTGTAGTCGGCCGACATTCGGCGCGTCAGTCCGCCGTTGACTTCCCCACGATCGCCCAGCAGACCGTGCCCGTACAGCGACATGCGCGCCGGCTCGGCTTCGGCAGCCGGCGGCAGGTTGCACAGGAACTGCGCCGTGAACGGCGTCGCCTGGCGCACCGGCCGGCCGGCTTGGTCGAGCACCAAACGGCTGCGCGGCTTGCCGAGTGCATTGAGATACAGCGGCAGCTCGAACGTGCCTTCGATGCGGCGGCGGACTTCGGGGTTGGGATTCTCCGCTACGCTGGTGACGGCGAATGTCGGGGCAGCGTCGCCGAGCACACCAAAGGCATCGTCGCGCATAGCGATCATCCGTCCGGTGAGGCTGCCGGTGCTGGCGATGGTGAAGTCCCAAGCCAATTGCAGCTCGTGGCGTTGCACGCCGGCGTTCATGAGGTCGTAGAAGATGCTCCCCATGGCAGGTCGCCGTTTCTCGAAGGTCGCATCGGTGGTTGCGACACCGTCGCGATAGGCAGCGAACGCCTTCGATGCCGCGATGGCTCGGCCCGACGACTCGACAAGCCGGCGCAGGCCGACAACGATGTGATGCCCGTCGTGGAAGTTACGGGCCGGATGGATGATGAGCAGCGGCGTTTCATCGGCGTCGGCGTTGGCGTCGATCTCCGCCCAGAACGGGTGGCGCTTGCCGCTGGTGGTGTCGAGCAGCACGATCGGCGAATCGGCGTCGAGAGAGCGCTGTGCGTCACGTAGCCCGGGCAGCTTCGACTTCTCGGCGTCGAGCCCGGCAATCTGAACCAGCAAGGCCGATCCCGGACTCCAACCGTCGGCACGATTTTGATCCGTCGGGTCGATGCGCACGCCGCGGACATTCGCGGGCAGTGATTCCTTGACCAGCGCCAGCCGCAGCTTGGTGGGAGTCGACACATCAACGACCGTGAAGTGGTCGTTGGGGATCGGCAGCATGCACTGTGCACCGATCGGATCGCAGCGCTCCTGGGTGCTGGCATCGACCCCGAGCGAAGCCAGATCGACGATGCGGCTTTCGTCGTCGGAGCCGCATGAGGTCATGAGCAGCGCGATTGCGAGAACAACAAAGGAACGCGAGATCCACTTCAGCATCGATCCTCCTTGGTGCTTACCAGATGGTTCTTACCAACATTTGTTGCAATCCGTACAGCCAACCGACCTCCGCGAAGACACGCTTCTTGCTTTCCGATCTGGATTATTCCAAGAGGGGCAACTTTCCGACGGACTTGGATCTCGAACCTCGCGCGCGCGTCGCACCAGGAGAGCACGAAATGCGAAGAGCCATCTTGCTTCAAATTGCCGTGGCATGCGCCGCACTCCTGAGCGGCTGCGGGCACGATGACGATGCAACCACCACGGCCGCCGAGCCGAACTGGGCGCCGCCGCCGTACGTGAAATACGTCGACCCGTTCATCGGCAGTGGTGGTGTCGGCTTTGGATTTGGCAGCGCCGTGACCGGCGCTGTGGCACCGTTCGGAATGGTGCGCCTGGCACCCGATACCAGCAAGGGTGGCAACGATCTGCCCTTCTATCACTTCAGCGGTTACTACTACCCCGACGCGTTCATCCTCGGTTTTTCACACATGCACTTCCACGGCACCGGCGCGACCGGGTACGGCAACCTTCTGATGATGCCGGTGCCGGGATTCACGCCCGACAAGATCGTGCCGACGAAGTATCGCTCGCGTTTTTCGAAGAGCGACGAGGTCGCCACACCCGGCTACTACTCGGCGCGACTGGCGAACGGCAACATTCTGGCCGAGCTGACCACCACCGGACGTGTCGGCGTACATCGCTACACGTTTCCCAACGGGGCGAGCGGAGCGGCGGTGGTGATCGACGCTGGGCGCCTTCTCGACGGCCAAGCGACGGATATCCAGCTGACCATTGATCCGGTGGCGCGAACCGTCACCGGTCACCATCACTCCTCAGCCGGTCTGGGCCGCGATCTCGATCTGTATTGGATCATCGCCTTCGACCAACCGCTCAAGGCCTACGGTGGTTGGCAGGGTACGGATGTCCTGGCCAAGGCAACGTCGATCAACGCAGCGACGGGTGGCGGCGGTGCTTATCTCGATTTCGACATACCGAACGGCGGTGTCGTCAACCTGCGCGTCGGCCTGTCGTTGGTCGATCTCAATGGCGCCAAGAATAATCTGACTCAGGAAGCTCCGGCTGTCGACTTCGACGCTGTCCACAAGAAGACCGAGGGGCGGTGGGAGTCGCTGCTCGGCCGTATCAAGATCGTCGAAAGCGACCCGGCCTTGCTGCGCCAACTGTACACCGCGGCGTACCACGCGCTGGTCATGCCGACGATCTTCAGCGACGCCGACGGCCGTTACCACGGCTTCGACCACCAGATCCATCATGCCGACGGTTTTCAGTTCTATTCCGACCTATCGCTGTGGGATACGTTCCGCACCCTGCACCCGTGGTTGACGCTCGTCTATCCCGAGGCGCAGCGCGACATCGTCATCTCGCTCCTGAAGATGTACGAGCAAGACGGCTTTCTGCCGATCTGGCCGGTTTCGGGCAGCGACACGGGAACGTTGATCGGCGCCAGCGCCGAGTTGGTGATTGCCGACTCGTTTGTCAAAGGCCTGCGCGACTACGACACTGCCGAGGCCTACGAAGCGGTCACCCGTTCCGGCCGCGAGCCAAGCCCGCCGGGTTCGAGCTCGCCGGGGCGCCGCAACATCGGCGACTACCTGTCGCTCGGGTATGTGCCGGTAGAAGACGACGAGCACGGCACGTCGATGACCCTCGAGTACGCTGCCTCGGACGGGGCGTTGAGCCAGTTCGCCAAGGCGATGGGGCATGACGCCGATGCTGCGGAGTTTGCTTCGCGTGCGGTGAATTACCGCAATCACTGGGACCCCGACACGAAGTTCTTCCGCGCCAAGCATCGCGACGGCACATTCCGTACCCCTTTCGATCCGAACGCCTGGGGTGTCGACTACGTCGAGGCGACGGCCTGGCAGTACCTGTGGTACGTGCCGCACGACCCGCAAGGTTTGATCCAGCTCTTCGGCGGGCGCGACAGCTTCAACGCGGCGCTGGAGGATCTCTTCGAGAAATCGAAGCAGGAATACGAAAACCTCAACGACCTCACCAAGCTGTTGTACCGAACCTACTATTGGGCCGGGAACGAGCCGGACATCCACACGCCGTATCTGTTCGTCGACGCCGGGCGGCCCGATCTGGCCGGACGCTGGGCGCGTTGGTCGTTGCAACACAACTTCGGCCCCGGTCCCGACGGGCTACCGGGCAACGACGACTGCGGCACGATGAGCTCGTGGTACGCGTTCACCGCCCTCGGATTGTACCCGGTGCCGGGCTACGACAAGTACTACGTCGGCGCGCCGCTGTTCACCAACGCCGAGATCACGCTGCCACACGGCAAGCTCCGCATCAACGCGCCGGGCGCCGGCCCGGACAACTTCGTCCCGCACAATCCCAGCCTCAACGGCAAGTCCCTCCCCGACTTCATCTTCCGCCACACCGATCTGGCACAAGGTGGAACGCTCGACGTCGAAATGTCGGCTCAGTAGCCCGAAGTTGCCTGCAGAATACCCCGCCGTCGCCGACGAAGGCGAACAATCGCAGTCCGCCGCCGGAGCAGCGGAACAGCTTCACCCCAGCCCAAGATTTTCGTCCGACTCGCTCCCGAATCTGCGAACTCGACCACGTCGACAAGAGGTTCGGTGTGGATCGGCGCGCTGGCAAGGCAATTGCCTTTCCCCTCGAGGTAAGGAGCGAGCATGCATCCATTCCCACACCAATATCTGGTCCGAGCCACCGGCAAGGCCGAAGGCCTCATTGCGGTCTCGGCGCCAGCAGTCCCGACGCTGCAGACGGCTGCGCCCGCAGAATTCGGCGGCCCCGGCGATCAGTGGTCGCCGGAGACCCTCCTGGTTGCCGCAGCCGCCGATTGCTTCATCCTGACCTTTCGCGCCATCGCTGGCGCATCGAAACTGGCATGGAACGACCTGACTTGCGACGCTGACGGCAAGCTCGACCGCGTCGACGGCGTCACACGCTTCACCGGCCTGACGTTGCGCGCTCGGCTTAGCGTACCGTCCGGAACCGATACCGAACGCGCCCGCCGCCTACTCGAAAAGGCGGAGAAGAACTGCTTGATCACCAGGTCGCTCGCCTTTCCGATCGAGTTAATCTGCGAGCTGGCGGTTGCCTGAATCGCAGCTGTAGGGAGGTAGATTTCTTACGCCCATCGCCCTGTGCCCGACGAAAGGCTACGGGCGTCAGCCGGCACCAGGTCGAATCCTCTGGGCCCCCCGGCAACGCGTAATTCCTTGACAGAGTCCCGAGCGTGGGACGATAAACACGCGCCTCGACCGGCAGCGCCACCGGGGCAATCCAACGCGGGGGTCACTCGTACATGAAGAAGGTCTGGATCGCCTTGGTCGCTATGGTCGGCTTGACGGCGGCGCCATCGTTCGGTGCCGTGAGCCCGCTCAAGTGCCTGGTCGGCACCGACCCGTCGGTGGCCGGTGACGTGGCGCAGATCATCGCCGTGCGCAACATGATCGACGCCAGCTGCATTTGTTCGAGCTTCGACGGCACCGCCGGAAAGAAGCACGCCAACTACGTCAAGTGCGCCGCCGACATCATCACTGCACAGGCCGCGGTACCTCCGGGTAATCTGCGCTCACAGTGCAAGGGAACCGTGAAAAAGTTCTACGCACAATCGACTTGCGGATTGAATCCAGCCGT
>JACQEN010000114.1 GCA_016200585.1 Deltaproteobacteria bacterium | reverse complement strand
CCTCCGGTAGCTCGACAATCGGTCGTACGCTGTGCTCGCCCGGATGCTTTCCCGCTGCGTCTACGTAGGCGCCCTGATGATTGAGCTCGAGATCGTTGACCAGGCGTTTCGGTCCCTTCACAACGACGCGCACCGTCGACGGGTTGAGAACGGACTCGTCCTCTGCGTTGCGGACCACTACCGGTACTTTCTTGAATTCGCGCGTAATGGATATTTCGTCGATTCGCACCTGAACCGCGACACGATTGGCGCTGAAGGACACGTAATCACCTGCGTTCTCGAGCGGCAACTCCTGCTCCAGCGTACCGGCCGTTGCCTTGCTCAAGTCGATGGATTGGGTTGACGCGGCATGTACGTCGTCGATGTCCGATGCCGGCCCGCTCACTTGGACCATTTCAGGGGAGACCTTGGTGTCAACGACTTGAAGATCAGGTCCGGGCTTGCCGACGAAGCGAACACGCACCGGGACGCTCTTATGGCTCAGCCGCTCCAGCTCCATGGAGAGCTGCGCCGGGTTGATGCGCACGACGCGGACGCCGCGCGGCAAGTTCAACGATTCGGCTGCAACGCGAAACACGGAAGGTCCCGGACGCACGCCGCTGAGATCGAGAGCGATCGACTGACGATTGCGGTCGATGCGCCCGAGCAAAGTTTTGGGCCCGACGACGCGAACGTCGATGAAGTCGACTCGCGGGCTGGTCATCATCAGCGCCGCCGGGATATTGCGCAGCTCGAGTGGCACCTTGAACGTTTCCTCGGAGTCTCGCTCACCGAAATTGACGAAGCTCCACAACCCGAATGCCAGCGCCAACGACAAAGCCTTGAGTGACAGGTTGTGGGTGAACGCTTGGCGCCAGCGATGCGGGTCGAGGACCGCCGCACGAACGCGGCGCCAGAGTTGTTTGAGCTGGGTGGTCTCGATCAGCTTCATGAGCCGAGCAGCTTCTGAAGGGTCGTGCGGAGTGTACCAGCATCGACGTCACGCGTGATGCGCCCTTCGCGCACCATCGAGATGGCCCCCTCTTCTTCCGAAATGACGACGACGATCGCGTCGGTTTCTTCCGTCAGCCCGATTGCGGCGCGGTGGCGCGTTCCGAGCGTCTTACTGACGTGAGGATTCGTGGTCAGCGGCAAGAAGCAACCGGCAGCGATGATCCGCCCATGATGAATGATCAAAGCGCCGTCGTGAATGGGAGAAGTTGTTTGGAAGATGCTGGTCATCAGCTCCTTGCTGACCCGTGCGTCCAAGCGCGTGCCGACTTCGATGTATTGATTCAAGCCGACGTCGCGCTGCAGGACGATCAGCGCGCCGATGCGTTTGCTGGCCAGTGAAACCGCGGCGCGGACGATCTCTTCGAGATCCTCTTGCTGGATGCCCTTTTCGACGCCGAAGAATGGGCGCGTTCCAACCTGCGTCAGGGCGCGGCGAATGTCGTCCTGAAAGATCACGACGATTACCAGGAGGATCGAGCTGAGAAAATTGTCGAGGATCCAGTTGAGGGTGTAGAGCTCGAAGTACTGGGAGGAAAGGAAGGTGAGGAAGACGACGGACAGACCGATGAGCATCTGGACGGCACGCGTGCCGCGGATCAGATCGATAATGCGATAGACAACGAACGCAATGACGAGAATGTCGATCGCGTCCTGGATGCGCAGGGTGAAGAGGAGGTCAAGCATGGCGCAACCCTTGAACGAATGACGTCCCCTAGTTTTGCGATTCTATAATCCTGTCGAACCCGGCAACCCCGTGCAGCCGGAGCATTTCTCGCGTTGCCTTCTCGAGCCGAGGAGCCCACGAGAACGAGTTTGTAGAGATCGAGCTTGTAGTCGGGTCGTCGCTATCGAAGGAGCGACCGGACCTTCAGGCCCTGACGTCTGCACCGGCTACCGTCAGAGGCGCACCACCACCGCCGCGGGCGTAGGCGCGAATGATCTCGTCGATCTCTGCGCCGTCGAGGACTTCCTTTTCGAGAAGCGCTTCTGCAATCTTGTGTAAGATTTCGATGTTCGCGGCTAAGAGATCCTTCGCCTGGCGATAGCTCGTTTGGATGATCCGGCGCACTTCTTCGTCGATCTCAATGGCCGTTTGGTCCGAATAATCCTGAAGCTGGGTGAAGTCGCGCCCGAGAAAGATTTGCTCTTCCTTCTTGCCGAACGTCATCGGCCCAAGCTTATCGCTCATGCCCCACTCGCAGACCATTTTACGCGCCCAATCGGTCGCCTTCTCGATGTCGTCCGAAGCGCCGGTCGTGATGTGTCCGAGAATAAGCTCTTCGGCAGCTCGACCACCAAATCGAATCGTCAGGCTTTGCTGGATATACTCGCGCGTGTGTGAGTGACGGTCATCCAGCGGTACCTGCATGGTAACGCCAAGGGCCATGCCGCGCGGGATGATGGACACTTTGTGGACCGGATCGGCCCCGGGAAGGAGCTTTGCGACCAAAGCGTGACCGGCCTCGTGATAAGCGGTGTTGCGCTTCTCCTCCTGGCTCATGATCATGCTCTTACGCTCGGCACCCATCATCACTTTGTCTTTGGCGATCTCGAAGTCGGCCATGTTGACGCGGTCTTTGTTGCTGCGAGCGGCGAGCAATGCCGCCTCGTTCACGAGATTTTCCAGGTCGGCGCCGGCAAACCCCGGCGTCGCGCGAGCCAGCAGTGCCAGATCGACGTCGTCGGCAACCGGAACGCGACGGGTGTGCACGCGCATGATGCCTTCACGCCCTTTGACATCGGGTCGAGGAACGACGACGCGGCGATCAAACCGGCCGGGGCGCAACAAGGCAGGGTCGAGCACATCAGGTCGATTGGTCGCGGCGATGAGGATGACCCCCTCGTTGGTTTCGAAGCCATCCATTTCGACCAGCAGCTGATTGAGGGTTTGCTCACGCTCATCGTGGCCGCCACCCAAGCCGGCGCCGCGGTGTCGGCCTACAGCATCGATCTCGTCGATAAAAATGATGCACGGAGCGTTTTTCTTGCCTTGTACGAACAGATCCCGGACGCGGGATGCACCCACGCCAACGAACATTTCGACAAAATCGGATCCGCTGATGGAAAAGAACGGGACCCCGGCTTCGCCGGCGATGGCGCGTGCGAGAAGTGTCTTCCCGGTCCCAGGGGAACCGACGAGCAGCACTCCCTTTGGAATGCGGCCGCCCAGCTTGGTGAATTTCTTCGGATCCTTCAAGAACGCGATGATCTCTTCGAGCTCTTCTTTGGCTTCGTCGATTCCCGCCACGTCGTTGAAAGTCACTTTGTGTGTATTTTCACTCAACAGCTTGGCGCGGCTCTTCCCGAAAGCCATGGCCTTGCCGCCACCCACCTGCATCTGCCGCATGAAGAAGATCCACACGCCGATCAGCAGGAGCATCGGAAACCACTGAACGAACAGTACAACGTACCACGGATCGCCCTCCTCGGGCTTGGCGGCGATCTTCACGCCTTTGTCGCGCAGTACCTTTACGAGATCCGGATCTTCCGGAGCATAGGTCTTGAAGCGTTCACCGTTGTGGTATTTGCCGCGGATATTCCGACCCTGGATGGTTACCTCGGTAACGTCTCCCTTTTCGGCCGCCGCAACGAAATCGCTGAAGATGATGTCCGGTTCTTTGCTCTGTTGTTTGTTGAACAGATTGAAGAGCAAGAGAAACATCAGCCCTAGAACAAGCCATAGAGCAACATTCCGGGAGAATTGATTTACCATACTTTGTGCGCGCCTACGCGAAAGGCGACCCTAACATACGTGATTTCCACCAGCAATGCCCGATTCTTGCACGGCAGGTCGCCCGGCGGTTACTCGGAGGACCGCCTGGGTAGTTGGCAACACCGGGGCAGCACTGCCACGAACGATACCCGGGACCCAGAGGATTTCCTCTTCGAGAACGAGCACGGGATAGCCTCGACGCTGCAAGCGCGGCACTTTGGAGTCAACGAAAACGTCCTGTAGCTTGCGCTGCCGTCCATTCATTCCGAAGGGCCGGACTCGATCTCCAGGTCGACAGGTGCGCACGAGGATTTCGCCGGGGAGCGCCTTACGATCGACGTAGAGCGACCAACAATCTCCGGGTCGAAAAGAGAGGCTGGGCGGGTCCACCTGGGTCGCATCAAAGCGCCAGCGGTTGTCGAACCACAGGCTGCCTTGATTCGGCAGAACCGCTGCTGGCCTGTCGAAAACCGGAGCACCTCGCATCGCGCACGCTTCTGGCATAAACCGCAGCGCGTCATACTCACGCAGAACCATCGCTCCGGAAGGCAATGCGAAGGAACCATTCGGTCGGTCGCCGAATGCGAGCGAGAGAGCTCCTTCATAATGGCCAGCGCCCAGGTTCACCGACGAGCCACGGAGCTCGCGCAACCATTCGCGTACGATCAGCAAACCGAGCTCGGGCCCATGCCCCCTCAAGATTTGGACGGAAAGGCTCCCGTCCGTCTGCACCGTGGTCGACAGCGCAGCGCGAACATTGCGGTTGAGCACTCTCGCACCGGCGGCCATGAGAGCCGCGGTGTTGGCAATCGCATTGCCGAGTTGGCCGTTGAATGTTGTGAGCAGAGGCATCACATCGTGACGGATGCGATTCCTGACAAAGCGCCGATCATCGTTTGTGCGGTCCGAGCAGAAAGGCAAGTTACGCGCAGCCAGGAAGGCCATCACGTCCTTCCGGGAACAATCGATCAGGGGACGAATGATCCAGCCGTCACGAACCGGAGCGATACCACTCAGACCCTCCCAGCCGGCGCCGCGCATGAGACGCATCACGACCGTCTCCGCCTGATCATCCATCGTGTGCGCGGTCGCAATCTTGCGAGCGCCGACACGGCGTGTCGCATCGCTCAAGAACGCGTAGCGCGCGTGGCGCGCCCGAGCTTCGAGATTGCCACCGGCCGCGAGAGATACCGCACCCACTTCACACTCGACACCCAGGCGCCGGGCCAGCTGCTCGGAGAACACCTGGTCGCGCAGAGCTTCGTCACCGCGCAAGCCGTGGTTCAGATGCGCCGCCGTCACCGCAATACCGAGCGGCCCGGACAAAAGGTTCAGTGCTCCCAGCAGGGCGACCGAATCAGGTCCACCGGACAAGCCGACGACAACGCGTTCGCCCGGCAACAACATCCGGTGACGCTCGATCGTCAAGCGAACTTGGCGCAGAAAGTTGTCGGCCGCAAGGTGTTGCACGATGGGAGTTACTTTGGCAGTGTTGCCGGCCTTACTCAATGCGCGCGCCTGCCGCTCTGGTCATCGTCACAGTCTTCACGACCTCCGTCGCTTCGGCCCGAAGCGCATACGCCGAAGAGCAACGCCAAGTTCGACCCCAGGCGCAAGAGATCGCTCAGGCTCTGAAAGAGGTAGGATCTCAATACGGTCCCGACGTGAGTCTGCTCGGTGCTGCATTGCTGGCCGAAGCAATCGAGGCTGGTGCGATCGAAGAAACGGCGATCTCAATCGCTGGCATCGTCGAGCACGAATCACACCGGTATCTGCAAATCCGGCTGGAGACCGGGATTGTATACAATGAGGTGGAAGTTCCGACGGATGAGCAAGGCCGTCGCCTTTGGAAAGTTGTCGAGACCTGCTTGCGGCGCTTCAAATCGTTCAGCGTGCCGGAGGAAGGCCTGGCATTCCACCTCGCATACAAGCACCTGTCGGCTGATCCACCCGTCAACTTCTACCAGGCGATCCGAGACAACAGAGCTTCGCTAGACGTCATGGAAATGTTTCTGCCGAAGAACAGCCTCGAACAGATGCTGGCCGGACAGCAGACGCCGCAGGCTGTCCTCGCCGCCTCCGTCGCGCTGGTGAACGGACGGCCGATACAAATCAAGCTCGAGCCCTGAAAACACGCCCTCGGGCAGCCTAATCAAGAAGCGCCGCAGGGTGGGAAACGGCATTTCACTTCGCTATCTGCCATCGCCATGCGCGTCGCTATTGTTGGTGCTGGACCAGCGGGGCTTGCCGCCGCCTACGATCTGACCCGAGCGGGGCATTCGGTCGTTATTTTCGAGGGTGCGCCCGGAGTCGGTGGTCTCGCGGCGGGATTCAAAGCCCCGCATTGGGAATGGTCGCTCGAGAAATTCTACCACCACTGGTTTCAGTCCGACGCGGCCATGCTCGGGCTCATCAAGGAGCTTGGCTGGAGCGACCGGGTCTTGTTTCCACGACCCTACACCGTCCTTTACCACGACGGTGAATTCTACCCGAGCGATTCGATTGGAACGGCACTGAAGTTCTTTTTGCAGCACTACGCTTTGTCTGATGTGATTCGCTTTGGGCTGGTTGGTTTGTACCTCAAGGCAACGCCAAGATGGCAGTCGCTCGAGCGCTACACGGCGGCGGATTGGATGCGGCGCTGGGCCGGTCCGCGCATCTACGAAGCCGTCTGGAAGCCCATGCTCGTCGGCAAGTTCGGCGAAGACAATCTGAGCATCGTCAACATGGCCTGGCTGTGGGCGAGGATCAAATCCCGCACCACGCGGCTGGGAACGTTCGTCGGCGGCTTCCAGGCGTTCCTCGACCAACTTGCAGACGTCGTACGGACGCAGGGTGGCGAGATTCGTCTAAGCTCAACCGTTACGGGCATTCATCCGATTGCCAACGGACGGTTGCGGGTCGAGACCGTCGCCGAGGCAAACGAGTTCGACAGCGTGATCTCCACCTCGTCTCCGGCGTTGACGGCGCGCATGACGCCGGATCTACCCGAGGCGTATGCCGGACAACTGCGCGCGTTACGCTCGATGGGTGCCGTGGTGTTGGTCGTATCGCTGGACCGACAGCTGACCAAATTCTACTGGCACAATCTGCCGAAAGAAGCCGGCTTTCCGTTCTTGGCCCTGGTCGAGCACACGAATTTCATTGGCGCAGAACACTATGGCGGCGACCGCATCATCTACTGCGGCGACTATCTCAACCCAGACCATCGGTATTTCCAACTCTCCAAGGAAGAGCTGCTCGAAGAATTCCTACCGTCCTTCGCGCGAATGAATCCGCAGTTCGAGCGCAGCTGGGTAAAGAACAGCTGGTTGTTCAAGACGACGTACGCGCAACCGATTCCGCCGGTGAACCACTCGCAGAACATTCCAGCGCTCAAGACCCCAATCCCGGGCTTGTACATGGCTTCCATGAGTCAGGTGTACCCCTGGGATCGCGGGACCAACTTCGCGGTGGAAATCGGGCGACGCGTCGCAAAGATGGTGGAGGACGACAACCACAGACTCTGACCGGCTCAGTGGCCAGGTCCGGAACGTCGCGTCAGGACCGCTGTATCCGATTTGTCACAAACGAAACAATTCGTATTGAACCCGTAGGTCCAGTGCGAGTTGCCGGTACCAGTACCATTGGTTCGAAACACAAAAGAAAAATCGAAGACGAACTGAGGCTCGATCCCGAAGCAGTCTCGCCCACTGCCGCTGACGTACAGGAATGCAACGTTGCCATCGCTTGTGACCGCAGCGCCACGGACGAGAGTCGTCCCATCGGGCACGGCGATGTCGAGCTGACCATTGACCGCCGTAACCGAGTAGACGGCGTCCTGAAGACGAAAGAACGGCTGGTTGTTGGGATCAAAACAAATCCCTGTCGTCGGATTGGCCCAGTCGACAAACCAATCCCCGGACAACTGATACGCCAGACCGGTTGGGGTGCGCGTTTGGCTGGGAAGCGGGGTCGCCGTACCCGTCGCAGTCGGCGTCAACGTCGGGGAACGAGTTGGAATTCGCGTCGGCGTATCGGTCGCCGTCTGTGTCGGTGTCGACGAGAACGAAGGTGTCACCGATGCGGTTCGGGTGGTCGTCGGGGTTAGCGATCGGCGCGGTGTCGCGGTTGGAGTGGCCGAAATCGTCGGGCTCCGTGTCACCGTCGGAGAGAGGGTGGGCGTCGGCGTCCAAGGCGCTGCAAACGTCGAAAACAAGTCGTTGAGGATGGGGACGAAGTCACGATCGGTCAAATCGCGATCTCTAAAGAAATCTGCACCAACGCACCCAGGAAACTGGCTTCGATCCAATGACACGATGATCGCAGCGATGGCGTCGGCAGCGGACGCACGCTGATCGCAGTTCGCGTCGGCGAGGAGGATGGGCGCGGGCGTTTGTGATGATGTGGGAGCGGGGGACTGACTCGGTGTGATGGAAGCCTCGCTGGAAGGAGACGATGTCGGGCTCGAGGTGGGAAGGATGGAGGTTGTCGGGACCGGATCGATCCCCAACACTGGAGCGGTCGCAACGAACAGCAGCGCAGCACCGACAGAGAGCGGCCAAGCCCTAGTGAACATTGGGTGTCCTACAGCTTTATGTTGAAGCCGATCCATGCTTCGTCGTTGTCACCGTATTGACCAATGAGAGATGCCGACCGCCCGGCAACGAGGAGGTAGCCGCCCTCGATAGAGACCTCGTCGGTAAGGCGATAGGTCAACCTCGATCGAACCGTTGTGTAATCACTTTCGATGGAATGGATGCCGACAAACCGCAGCGTCACGCGATCTTCGAGAAAGCTCTTTCGAAAGTTCAGCAGTATACGAGTCTCGGCATCCTTGATCAAAAGGTTGACGTGGTTGTTGAGTACATCGGTCTGATTCAACTGCAGCAACACCCAATATCCGTTGAACGTGCTGTCGCACCCGACCGCCCACTCCGTCGCGTTTCGAGTAACAAACGAGTCAGGCAGCGAGACTGGGAAGCGGCCGTCTCCGGCGGCAAGATGCCGGAGCGCGTTTGTCAGTTCCGGTGCCAGTTGGCTTGGATCGTCGATCAGGGTGCGCAAATCGCGCGCGAATGGCCGGCCGTGAACGAATGCCGCTTCGACCCTCAGGGTGAAGTTATCAAGAGCATATGCCGCATCGGCGCCGCCGCTCTGAATGCGCTCGAAGGCAGGGGAAAGCGTGGTCGCTCCGCTCAAATCCCGGACGTGCAGGGGGCTTGCCGCACTCGCATCGGGTACTCCAATGGCCTCAGCGGTCAGTTTGAATGCGGGAGAGGGATCGTAGCCGTTGTAGTAATAGAGAGCCACGTCCGCATCGTGCACGAGCGCCGAGTAGCGCAAGGCGATCTCACCATTGTCGAATCGACGTGCCGGCGCCGGCTGGTTCGTAGCGCGGAACGAGATAGGAACGCTTAACGGCGGGCTGCCTCCACCGGTAGGCAACGAAATGAGTCCGCTTGGCAAAGACAGCCTGTTCGGGGGTACCGCCGCCGGTGGGAACCATCGCTCAACGTTGCAATCGCCCCCCCCAGAATCATTGCACCTCGCATTTCCGAAGCGATACGGAACAAACGCCGGAATCCAAACGCCGGTGATCCGGCTTTCCGAAGGCAACCACCACGCCGCCGGGTAATACGACCCTGCGATAGCGGGGGTTCCGATGCGGCGTTCGCTCTCGTCTTGCACCAACGGATCGAGGAAGCTGTAGGTGTTGAGGAGGTCATTTGGAGAGAAGCGGTCCATTTTGCCCCAAGCAAAGCGCTGCTTTCCCAAACGTAGATCGAACGAATCGAAGCGCGCATCGAAATACGCTTCTTCGAAATCCAGACCGGGGGAATTCTCTTGAAAGACATCATTCCAGTTGTAGAGCCCGGCACGAGTCGCCTTGATTGTGGGCCCGCCGTTGCTGGCCAGCGTCATCGATTCGAACCTGAGCCAGCGACTCAGGTCAACCCCGGCACGCAAGTGAAGTGTTTCTTGCGTTCGCTGATGGGTTGAAGAGGCGTGTTGTTCGACGGTCTCGCGAACATCAAAAAGCAGATCCAAATCCGCGGAGTGATCTGCGACCGATCTTTGGAACGCGGCAGCGTTTCGAGAATTGCCCAGAACGCCCATCCACGTCGCCCCCATGATCAGAAAGCTCAGGAAGCATCGAGTCCACCCACCGCGCAAACCTTCCCTCCGGTTCGCGCGGGATTACCTTGAAAGGCGCCACCGCGCAATATATGTGGCGAAGAGGTCCAATTTTGGGAGTCGAAATGACAGAAGATCTCTTGGCGCAGGCGCTCGACAGTGACATCAACATGACGCACCAACGTTTCGTGGCGGCGATGGAAGAGCGCCTTCCTCAGATGGCCGTGGCCCAGAAGGAGCGTTATTTTGCGGTGCTCTCGGCCCTGGTAGGTAAGCTTGAATCCTCCGAAAAGAGCCTTCGCGAGATTTTGCAGGAGATGATGTCGGAGGCAGCGACGATCGTGCTCCAGGAGATCAATGCAAATCGCTGAATGGAGAGGGACGCTGGCGGCGTGACCTCACCGTTCGTTCCAGAATTCGTCAACAGTCCGTTCGGCGATCCAGGCGTCTACATTTCTTTGCCGCGCCTGGGGACTGCCATCCTCGTCGATTTGGGCAATCTCGATCGTTTCCCAGCGGCGAAAATCCACCGGGTGTCGCATATCCTGGTGTCGCACACCCACATCGATCACTTCGTTGGCTTCGATCGCGTCTTGCGACTGCTGCTCGGACGCGACACTTTGGTTAAAATTTATGGACCGACCGGAATCATCGACAACGTGCTCGGCAAGATTCGCGGATACACCTGGAACTTGATTGACGGCTACCCGCTTGTCTTCGAAGTTTTCGAAGTCGAACCCACGACTGTCCGTGGCGTTCGACTGAGCGCGGCGACCGCGTTCTCACCGCAACCACTTGAGGCGCACTCCTTCTTCGGCGTTCTTTGCGAGCAGCCAGAATTTGTCATTCGAACCACGCATCTGGATCACCGGATTCCGTCGCTGGCGTTTGCAGTCGAAGAGCCCAGGCGAGTCAACATCCGCAAGGATGAATTGGAGCGATACGGGTTTACGGCTGGGCCATGGCTGGAAGCCCTCAAGGAAGCGATCCGTACCAACGCGCCGCCGGAGACAACGGTAACCGCCACATTCGCCTGCTCTGAGCAGCCGTCGCAGAGGCTTTCGATCGCAGAGCTGCGTACGAAACTGGTCGAGGAGGCTCCCGGTCAAAAACTGGCGTATGTGGTAGACGCTGGATTTACCGCTCCGAATATCGAACGGATTGTAGATCTGGCTCGTAACGCCGATGTGTTCTTCTGCGAGTCGCCGTTTGTCGATGTAGATCGCGAGCAAGCCAAGTTCCGCTACCATCTGACCGCGCGGCAGGCCGGGAGCCTGGCGCGTTGGGCAAGTGTGAAGGAGCTCAACACGTTTCACTTCTCGCCGAGGTACAGCGGTCGAGCCCAAGAGCTGGTCGATGAGGCCAGAGCGACGTACAGTGGAAAGATGGACACGGATGTCGCTTACTGATGCCGACCGGGCTTTCGCAGAAGAGCAGCGGGTCGGGCATCTAGCCACCGTGGACGGCGGGGGGAGCCCGCATGTGGTGCCCATCTGTTTCGCCGTACGTGGCGACTTCGTCTATT
>JACQEN010000023.1 GCA_016200585.1 Deltaproteobacteria bacterium | reverse complement strand
GGCGCAACGACGAGGTCGGCCGCGTCGTGCGCGGTGTCAACGCTATGCTCGATCGTTTGCAACGCACGATGACCGACCTGCGTCGTTTCACCGCCGACGCCGCGCACGCCCTGCGGACGCCGCTGACGGTGTTGCGCTCGGGTCTCGAAGTGGCGCTGGCCCAGGAACGTGAGGCGCTAGAGTATCGCGCGGCGATCAGCGACGCGCTCGCAACCACCGGCCACATCAACCGTGTTGCCGATCGCTTGTTGACGTTGACGCGCCTCGAGGCATCGGCTGTGCCACGCGTGGTGGAACGCATCGACGTTGCCGAAATTCTGCGCGAGCTCGCCGACGCGTTCGGTGCGCGTGCGCTGCAGCAGGGTTTCGAGTTGCGGCCGGAAGTCGAGCCGCAGCTCTGGCTGCGCGGCGATCAAAGCGATCTGTACCGATTGTTCTACGACCTCATCGACAACGCGGTACGCTACGGCGTAGTGACATCCCAAGGAGCTGCAGAGGTGTCGATCTCAGCGCGGCGTGAAGGTGAGCAGATTCGCATCGTCATCGCCGACCGCGGCCCGGGAATTCAGGCAAGCGATCTGCCGCAAGTATTTGAACGCTTCTACCGTGGGAGCGATCGCAGTAGCGCCGACGGTGGCAGCGGCCTCGGCCTGAGCATCGCGCGCCAGATCGTCCGCGCGCACGGCGGGTCCATCGACGTCCGTAACCGCAGTGAGGGTGGCTGCTTGGTGGAGGTCGTCTTGCCGGCTGATGCGGAGTCCGCGGATGACTGAGCTTCGAGCGGACGCGCTGTCTCAACCGCGCGCTTATGCCCAGGGCCGCGGCGCCGCGTTGCCTTGACCCTCTGTTCGCGGCGGCCTAGATTCCGCCGCGGGTTCAGAGAGCGACGATGAGCGAGCACGTTCGGGTGCAGCGCCGGCTGGCGGCGATTCTGAGTGCCGACGTCGCGGGCTACAGCCGTCTGATGGGCGACGACGACGTGGCGACCATCCGCACCTTGTCGGAATACCGCGCCGCGATCTCCGAAGTCGTTGCTGCCCACCACGGACGCATCGTCGACATGCCGGGTGACAACCTCCTCGCCGAGTTCGGCAGTGCGATCGATGCGGTCGAAGGGGCGCTCGCCATGCAGCGCGAACTGGCGTCGCGCAACGCCCAGCTTTCCGAAGAGCGCCGCATGGCGTTCCGCGTCGGCGTCAATCTTGGCGACATTGTCACCGAGGACAATCGAATCTACGGCGACGGCGTGAACATTGCCGCGCGCGTTGAGTCGCTGGCGCCGGCAGGCGGCATCTGCGTGTCGGGAAAGGTGTACGAGGAAGTGTGCCGCAAGCTCGAGCTGGTCTTCGAGGACCTGGGCGAGCACGAGTTGAAGAACATCGCGGCGCGCGTCCGAGTGTACCGCGTTTGCACCGATGGCGACGGCACGGCCACCAACCCTGCGTCCGCGCCGAGCTCGACGAAACCCTCTATCCTCGTGCTGCCTTTCGCCAACCTGAGCGGCGGGCCGGAGCAGGCGTATTTCGCCGACGGCCTGACCGAGGACATCCTGACCGAGCTGTCGCGTTTCCGCGAGCTGTTCGTGATTTCGCGCAACACCTCCTTCAAGTTCAAGGGACAGGGGGTGGATGTAAGAAAGGTCGCGCGCGAGCTCGGCGTGCAGTACGTCGTCGAGGGCAGCGTGCGCAAGGCCGGCAACCGGGTGCGGGTCACGGTGCAGCTGATCGACGCGGAATCCGACCACCACGTCTGGGCCGAGCGCTACGATCGGGATCTCGAGGACATCTTTGCGATCCAAGACGAGGTGACGTCGGCAATCGTCGCGACGCTTCCAGGGCGCATGGAGGCTGCCGCGCGCAGCCGCACGGCGCGCAAGCCGCCGGCGAACATGGTCTCCTACGAATGCCTGCTGGAAGCTAAGGTCCTGCACCACCGCTCGAGCCGCGACGACAACCAGCGGGCGCTCAGTCTCGTCCGGCGTGCCATCGAGATCGACCCGCAGTATGCCCACGCTCATGCGTGGCACGCGTGCATTCTCGGCCAGCAGTGGACGTATGGCTGGTGCGCCGACCGCGCGGCGATCGAATCGGAGTTCGAGCGCGAGTTGCAGGTCGCGCTCGGACTCGACGAGAACGACAGCGATGTGCACCGTATCCTCGCAGCGGTGTCGGTGGTGCGCAACGATTTCGACAAAGCCGTCTACCACCAGCAACGCGCGCTGGCCTTGAACCCGAACGACGACCTGATCGTGGTGCAGCAGGGCGAGATCCTCACCTGGCTCGGCCAGGGAGAGGAAGGCATCGAATGGATCCGTAAGGCGATGCGCCTCAATCCGTATCACCCCGAGCGTTTCTGGTTCCACCTGGCGCGCGCTCAGTTCGTTGCCAAGGGTTACGCCGAGGCGGTCGAGTCGCTAAGGCACATCACCGCGCCAGACGGGTTGCACCACGCGCTCTTCGCCGCCTGCCACGCCCAGATGGGCGATGGCACGCAAGCGAACGCGCATGTGGCGGAGGTGATCAAACGCATTCCCGGGTTCGCTATCGGCAGGCATTGTCTGCCGATGCTGCACTACCGACTCGAGACCGATCTTTCCCACCACCTCGAAGCCCTGCGCAAAGCCGGGCTACCGGAGTAGAACGCGACGGCGCGTTTCACGATGCCGCCGCGCGAGCCTGTGATCCGGGTTCACGGTTTCCCTTGCCTGCCGGGAAAACTGACCGTATAGACCAGAGAGCAAAACGGCGCCGATCCGCGGTGCCGCAAAAGCACAGGGGGAACGATCCAGATGAGTCTGCATTGCGATATCGAGCTGCCGCCGGCCGGGGCGCAGGAGAATGTGGCCACCTCGTACCCGACGGTCTTCAACTGGGAATACAAGGTGCGCCGCGAAGAGCTGATGCGCCTCTACGAGAAGGGCAAGACGGCGCAGTGGAACGCCAGTAGCGACATCGACTGGTCGATCGACGTCGACCCGCAACGCGTGCGCATCGAGAACATCGAGGCCTTCGATGCGGTGTTGCAGCAACCGCAAAAGCTCGACGTCGATACACGCCGGCGCATGAAGCATCATATGGATTCGTGGATGCTGTCGCAGTTCATGCACGGCGAGCAGGGGGCGCTGCTGGCGACGTCGCAGCTGGTGAATGCCGTGCCGTGGACCGAAGGGAAATTCTACGCCGCCAACCAGGTGGCCGATGAGGCGCGCCACGTCGAGGTCTACCGCCGCTACCTCACCGAAAAAATGGGCCTGAGCTATCCGGTCAACCCACACCTGCACACGCTGCTGAGCCAGATCATCGGCGAGTCGCGCTGGGACATGATCTACCTTGGCATGCAGATCATGGTGGAAGGACTGGCGCTCGCCGCCTTTGGTTTGATGCGCTTCACGCAACCGGACGAACCGCTGATCCAGCAGATTACGTCGTATGTCATGCGCGACGAAGCGCGGCATGTGGCGTTTGGCGTCTTGTCGCTGCAGGATCTGTACACGCACGAAATGTCGTCGACCGAGCTCAAGGAGCGCGAAGAGTTCGTCATCGAAGCGACGGTCCTGATGCGCGATCGTCTGCTGATGGCGGAAGTCTGGGAGCGCATCGGCCTCGACCCGAAGGTGTGGATGCCGTGGTCGCTGACGACGCCGTTCATGGTCGGCTTCCGGCAGATCCTGTTTTCGAAGATCGTCCCCAACCTCAAACGACTCGGGTTGCTGACGCCGCGGGTGCGCGAGAAATTCCGCGCGCTCGACATTCTCGACTACGAAGGCCTGCCCGATTCGACGAGCGAAGAGGAAACCACCATCCCGCCGGCGCTGATCAATTTCTTCTTCAAGCTGCAGGCGGCCGGCGTGAAGATTCCTGGCCTCGGCGGTACTGGGCCGCATTGAGATCGGTCTCGGGACGGAAGTGTCCGATCCGCAACGCTTCAGCGGCGGTGCATGACAGCATTCAGGATTGGACGCAGGGCCGGGTCGAGGTCCTTGGTGGCTAGCAGCTGCTCGATCTGCTGGCGTTGGGCTGCGCTGGGCGGATGACCGGCATCGATGAACGCGATCAGGTCGAGCGCCGCGTTGTAACGCAAAGTATCGTTTGCCGCGCGTAGCGCCGGAAAGAGAGCGGCCCATGTGCCCTCGGCTTGGGCGTTGTCGGGTTGCTTGAACGCTGCGAGCAGCCTTTCGATCGCGGCCTGGTAGTCGCGGTCGTCGCTCGCCTTGGCCGGGAAGATCGTGCCCGACGGTGCGACGCTTTCCCAGACCCCGGCGCGCTGGCGCAGAAAGAGCACATAGCGTTCACCGGCGGCGAGGACGTGCGGTCCGCGAAAGTGTACCTCGTCGCCGGATGGATGGCCAAGCAGCCGCCGTTCGATCTTCGCCGTCAGTTCGTCGGTGCCGGGTTTGATCGCCTTGATATCGGTCACCGTCGCAACCGCGATCAGCTCGGCCTCATGGGTCACGGCGACAAGCTGGCCGCGAACCATCGGCACATGAGCTGACGCCGGCAGCGCCAACAGCAGAACTGCCAGCGCAAATGACACGCATCCGGTTCGGGCAGGCTTCCAAGGATCGGAGCGGGCGGCTGGCTCTGGGTTGTTCACTCGAGATGCAGAGCTCGTTTGCACGCGGCGTTGGCAGCAACCTGTGAGTCGAGGCCGAGCATCTTGAGGACGTTGCAGTTGACCGCGGCGGCGATGTCAAGACCGACGGAAAGGCTCTCGTGATAGTGCGTCGGCGTGTGGCGATTGGGGAAATTGGGATCGTATGATTGACCCGTACACGCGTCGCCGAGCTCCTTGACGGCGGTGGACGGCTGAAAGTCGTAGGCGGGCACGATGTAACCAAGCTCATCGGGCGACAAGCCGAGCACCAGACGATAAGGAGCCGTCATCGCATTGCGAATCGACGGTTCGTACGGTTCACCGGTATTGGCGCCATCGCAGTTCATGCGGCGATGCTGTTCGACGCCGTAATTGAGCTCGGGGAAGAGCTCGCCGGGAGCGGTCGCCAGCTGGATCTGGGCTCTGCCGCTGGCGTCGAGGAAGTTGAGAAGGTGTTGCTCGACGGCGACGCAAATCACCGGATTGTTGGCGCAGTGGTCGGGGCTGAAGACCGACTCGTCGATGTCGAGCAAGCTGACCTGCTGTGCAAACCGAAAACTGTCGTTGCTTCCGGCGATGTAGTATTGCTCGCTCTTGGTATCGATCGCCGCAATATCGAGCTTGGTTCCGGCGCGCAGAGCGCGGACGGTGGCGTCGCCGACGACCTCGCCGATGTGATGGGTGCGGTCGAAGCCCAGGTTGTCGCGGTGATCGAACTCATTGGTGCCGTCGGCGCGCGGATCGGCGTTGCCGACGCAGGTGTCGCCGACGATCTCGACCGCGCCGAGGTCGCCGCTGAAATACACGGCGGTGCCGCCCAGCTGTTGCTCGACGCGCGCGCGCACCGAGCCCGGAAAATCGGAGCTGATCATTTCGTTGTTGTCTTCGAGCGATTCCGGGTGGGTGTTCCAGTTGATCAAGGTAGCGATGGTGTTGCCGTCATCGCCGACGAATTGCAAAGCTCTTAGCTCGTCGTCGAAGAACCACGGCGGCCGGCAACCGGTGCGGACCTGCAGCCCTAGCAGCGTTGGATCGGTGGCGGGAGTTACCTTGGCAGCGGTGATCTTTGCCGGATGCATGGCGCTCGGCGAAGCCGCGGTGTTGATCGCTTTGGCGACCTCCTTGTCGATGAAAGTGAGATAAAGGGGGAACTTGCCGTCGCTCAGCTGTGAAACGCCCCACAGCCCCAGTGAATCGGGGGCCTCATGGTCGTGGGTGCTGGCGTACAGGAAGGTATCGATTCCGAGGGCGGGATCGACCAGCGCTTGGGCGTGGCTGAAGCCGTAGTACTTTCCGTGGCTCAGCGTGCCGACCAGATCGACCGATACCAAGGCGATCTTGTGTCGCGGCGTCTGCAAGACGATGGCGCGTGCCCAGATGTCGTCGGCGCAGCCTTTGGCGATGCGATTGTTGTCGAACCCCGCCATGAAGACGCCGTCGTATTTGGTCTTCGAGCTGACGTCGAGTGCGTTGTTGCCCGCGTCGTTGGTGTACAGCTCGCCCGGATCCCAACGGCCGTTGCCGTTGCGGTCGGTGTAGGTTTCACCCCACACTCCGTTGGCCGTGATCGGTCCGTTGTAATCCGGGTTCACGCCACACGGGCTGATCGCAACGGCGGCGACGCCGACCTGAAGCGGTACGCTGGTCGGTCCTTCGTTGTCCGATCCGCATCCGGCCAACACCAGACACCCGACTGCCGTAAACGCTATCAGCCGAAGAAAAAAGGCTGACGCACCCTTCGACGAGCTCAGGGTGAGCGGGAAACTCGCTTTGAAATCCGACGGGGATCCGCTCATGCGGAGCCCGTCGAAGCATGGGGTTGGTTTTTTCAACTGGGTAGTTGCTAGCCTCTTGCTGAAGCCGATCATGGCGCAGAGGCTTAATGCGCCTGGCGCCGCGAAGTCAACCGCGGCGACGGTTCGTCCTATCGTCGGCGCCGCCGCCGGGCCGATGAATCCAAACCCAGCGCAGGTAGAGCGCCAGGGCAACGCTGGAGACGGCAGCAACGGCAACGTGCGCCAGTGCGGTGGTATCGCCGCCGAGATAGTGCCCGATTTCTACACCGCCGTAGACGATGAACATGACGATGGCGGTGCCGATCAGGATCTTGTGGGCGGTGAGCAGCTGCACGGCGTCAGCCTACCACGGTTGGCGAGTTTCTAGGAAGCTGTCGGCGAGCGACGTAGCCGTGGACGGCCCCGCGGTGCGTGGGATATAGGGCACAATGATGGAGGCCGTTGCTCGCTGGATCGTACGCCACCCGTGGCTTGTCGTGCTTGCCAATCTGCTGGTGACCATCGGTCTCGGTATTTATGCGGTGCGCATCCAGGTTGAGAGCTCGTTGGAGAGCGTCCTGCCCAGTGGCGACCCGGCCGTCGCCTACTACGAGCAAGTGAGAAAAACCTTCGGCAGCGACGACGTCGCCGTAGTCGGTGTCGGTGCTCAGGATCTCTTCGCGACACCGACCCTGGAGAAGATCGCACGCATCACCGATGCGCTCGGCAAGATCGAGGGCGTCGAGCGGGTGTTGAGCCTGACCAACGCCGTCGACCCCGCCGTCGACGTCTTCGATCCGCCGCCGCTCCTCGGCAAGATTCCGCCGTCACGCGGCGCGCTCGAGGAATTGAAAAAGAAGCTGCACTCGCGGCCACTGTACGGCAAGAATCTCGTCGCCGACGATTTCCAGGGTGCGGCGATCAACATTTTCTTCAAGGACCTGACCGACGCGCAGTATCGCGACCTCGGGATCGACGCGAAGATTCGCGACATTCTTGCTGCCGAAAAGGGTACCCTCTACTACACCGGTGTTGCGCACGTGAAGCAGGCGGCGGTCGAAATGATGCGCCACGATCTGCTGCGCTTCACGCCGATTGCACTTGGATTGGTTCTACTGACTTTGTGGCTGTCGTTTTTCACCGTGCGCGGCCTGTTGCTGCCGACGTTGACGGTCATCATGGCGTTGGTGTGGACGCTCGGTGTGATGGTGCTGCTAGGTAAGGCAATCACGCTGGGGACGTTCATTTTGCCGCCGCTGCTGATTGTCCTCGGCAGCTCGTACGGCATTCATGTCATGGCGCGGTACTACGAGCAGGTGAACTCCGGCGCGCCGCCGGAAGAGGTCGTCGTGCGTGCCTTTCTGCGGGTGTACCTGCCGCTGACCGTTTCTGCGCTGACGATGATCATCGGCTTTGGATCGCTGATGCTCAACGGCATCACGGCCATTCGTGACCTCGGTCTGTCGGCGGTCGTCGGTCTCGTGTGGCTGTTGCTGACGTCGCTGTCGTTCATTCCGGCGGCATTGCAGATCCTCGGGAATGCGCAACGTAGCGAGCGCTCGGGACAGATCGCCCCGTTTCTGGCACGGGCGCTGGGTGCAGTCGGTCGCCGTGCTTCGGCGTCGCGTCGCCCGATCCTGTTTCTTGCGGTTCTGCTGGGGGTCAACACGCTGACGGGGATCGGACGAATTCAGGTCGATTCGGATTTCCTCTCGTACTTCGATCCGAGCACCGAGGTGCGGCGCGATAATGAAGCGATCAACCAGCACATCGTCGGCAGCAACCCGTTCTATCTGGTCATTGAAGGACAACAGCCCGGGACACTGAAGCACTGGGAGGTGCTGAAGCAGATCAAGGAGCTGCAGCAGTACCTGGCGACGCTGCCGGGGATTACGGCGACGATTTCTCTGGTCGACTACATGGAGTTGCTCGAAGCGGGCTTGAACAAGGGCGGCGAGGCGGACGTCGTCGTCGACGAGCACGGCAAGGTGGTCGAAGGCGGCGTGCCGAAGACGTTTTGGGAAGATCCCGGGGCCCTCCCGCCGGTGTTGAACATGATCACGGCCAGTCCGGCGACGTTCAAAGCGGTGGTCACTTCCGACTTTCGCCAAGGTACGGTGTTGGTGCGGACGAACCTCTCGGGATCGCGCCGCATCGAAGAAACGCTGGCGGGGATCCGCGATTACATCGGCAAACATTTTCCTGGCGACATCAAGGTCACGCCGACCGGAAACCTCGTGCTCTTGAGCGGCACGACGTCGGATATCGTCAGCGGCCAGATCGAAAGCTTGTCCGTCGCCCTGGGAGTGATCTTCGTCATCATGGCGTTGATGTTCCTGTCGGTGAAGGTCGGTATTCTGGCCATTCTGCCCAACTTGCTGCCGATCCTCGTGTTCTTTGCGGTGATGGGTTGGACGGCGATCTACCTCAATCTCGGCACCAGCTTGATCGCGGCGATTGCCCTCGGCATCGCGGTCGATTCGACGATCCACTACATGGCTCGTTTGAACCTCGAGCTGCGCGACGAGACGAATCAGGGGGAGGCGATGGTCCGGGCCTTGAAGGCCGTCGGGCCGCCGATCGTCTTCACCAGCGCGGCATTGTTGCTCGGCTTCCTGACCTTTGCTTTCTCGAAGTTCGTGCCCATCCAGAACTTCGGCGTTCTCACCAGCATCACCTTGGCGACGGCGCTGTTGACCAATCTGATTCTTCTGCCGGCAATTCTGGCAACGACCAAGATCATCACCTTGTGGGATCTGATCACCGTCAAGCTCGGGCGCGATCCGGCACAGACGATTCCGATGTTTGCCGGGCTGCGGCCGAGTCAAGCGCGCATCGTCGCCCTGATGGGTGAGCTGCGCCGTTTTGCACCGGGCGAGGTGATCGTGCGGCAGGGCGAGATCGGCAGCGAGATGTTCGTGATCATCAAGGGATCGACGAAAGTCATCGCCGGGAAGGGTTCGGCGCGCAAAGAGGTTGCGGAGCTGCGGCGCGGCGAAGTGTTCGGCGAGATGGCGCTGGTGCGACACAACGAGCGTAGCGCCGACGTTGTTGCCG
The DNA here is from genome assembly GCA_016200585.1 of Deltaproteobacteria bacterium. Lineage (GTDB taxonomy): Bacteria > Desulfobacterota > Binatia > HRBIN30 > HRBIN30 > JACQEN01. The sequence goes on along the minus strand of JACQEN010000023.1, from coordinate 5,734 downwards.
TCGACGACGTGGAGGTGCTGGCGGTCGATGAAACCTTCCTCGCCAGGATCCAGCGCCGCTATCCGCGTATTGCGGCGCGGGTGTTTCTCAACCTGACGCGCATCGTCAGCGATCGCCTGCAACGTATGACCGACAACTTCGTGGCGCGCGCCTGAAGTGGAGCTGTGCAACAAATGCGGCGCTTGCTGCCGCGTCCTGACGGTGGAACAGGCGCCGCAAGAGATCCAAGCCATTGCGTCGGTTACCAAGCTGCTCGGCATCCCGTCCGACATGATCTTTGCGGCGCAGCACTGGCACCCACTGAGCCGCGAGGAGGCGAGGCAGCGCAATCCATTTTATGTCGAGCGCCTGCCGGCGGACGCCAATTTGTATTGGTGTGATCAGCTCGGTAGCGACGGCCTGTGCATGAGCCATCAGACGCGTCCGTTGGTCTGCCGCGGTTACCCCTGGTACGACCAGCCTGTGCGCGACATGGCGCTTGCCGATCAGGACTGCGGTTACGCTCTCGACATCGTCAGCGAGTACGTCATCCGACGGCCGGAGATGTGACAAGTCAGCCCGGGGACAAGAAACCAAAACGGGAAACAAAACCGGAAACCAAAATCCAGCGGATCTGCGTTGCCCTCAAACCCGACGCTTCGGGTCGAGAGTAGTCGTTTCGCTGCCACGCAGGTCGGTGAGCAGCCGCGCGGCTTCGTAGCGCACTTCTACCAGCTTCGGGTGCAGCGCGATCCACTCGAACAATGCTTCGACGCGTTCCAACCAGAGGCGGGCCTCGTCGGCAGCGGCTTTGTCGGCGCTGAGATCGAGGGCGGCTTTCAACGTGTCTCGCACGGGCATCGGATCAGTACCTCTTGGCGCAGGATTCACCGCGGCAGCGGTGCGGCATCATCAATTGCAGAGCGCGTCGCTCGGTCAAGCGCCCGGAGCTCAGCGTTTTCTCTTCTTACGCTTCGTACGGCGCGGTTCGGCGGCCTGGGGCTCGCTGTCGCCGGCCATGCCGATGGCCGACAGCACGTCGCTGGCCGGGAAGATGCGGACACGAAGCGTCGGACCATAGTGCAGGACGAAGCTGTTGAGGGCCTCGACGTCATCCGCTTCGATGATCGCAACGCCGCGAAACGGCGGCTCGCGGTCCTGCCAGACGTACTCACCGACAAATCGGAAGTTGCTTGGCTTGGCATCTTCCCACTCGAGGCGCTTGGCGATCGCCGCATCGAGCATGTCCCACGACAGATCGTATTCCGCCACAAACAGCATCCTCACCTCCTGCGCACCTGATACCGAGCTTCAGGTCTTTGTCTGGACACGTACGTCGGTTTCGCGCTTGGTGGCTTCCTGTGCCCGTGCCGAACGACGTTGATCGCGGTGGCCGCTGCGCCGCGCTGTTCTTGGGGCCTTGGCGATGGTGCGACCCTTGGATCTGGGGCCGAGCCAATCGGCGATCGGCGACCAGACTTGTTCCGCAGCGCCAGCGCCGGCAAAGACGCCCATGTGGCCGCCGTTGACGATGTGCATTTCCTTGTCCTTGCTGCTCACCGCATCGAGGACGGCCTTGACGGCGGCGAGTGGAGCAACCTGGTCGCTGGTCCCGGCGAAGACCTGCAACGACGCTTCGATCTTTCTCAAGTCAGCGACCTTGCCGCGGAAGGACAGCGAACCGCGAATGAGCTTGTTGCGCTGCATGAACTCCTTCTGGAACTGCACGAAGGCCTGCTGCGGGTAGTCGATGAACTGGCTGACCCATTGATTCATGGCGTCGAAGCCGTTGACGTATTCGTGGTTCCACATGTTCATGAAGAGGTCGGCATAGCGGGTGACGTTCTTCATCGGCGTCAAAAGCCGGAAGACGGTGCTCGATAGACCGCCGGGGACGTTGCCGATGCGTTTGGCCACTGTCTCGACTTGATTGCCGGCGAACTTGGAGACCCAGGCGAACAGTCCCATCTTGTTGGCATCGACCGGGGCACCGATGCTGACGATGTTGCGTACGGAGGTGTCGTCGTTGGCCGCGGTATGTGCCAGACAGAACAGCCCGCCCATGCAGTAACCGAGCAAGGAAATCTCGTCGCTGCCCGCGTCTTCCTTTGCCGCGCGACAGGCGGAGGGAATCCAGTCGAGTACGTAGTCGTCGAGCGTGACGAAGGCGTCGGCTTCGTCCGGTTCGCCGAAATCGACCAGGTACACTTTGAATCCACGCTGGAGAAGGAAGGCCACCAGGCTACGACCGGGAAAGAGGTCGAAGATGAACGGCTTGACCATGAGAGGTGGAACGAGCAACACCGGCACGTCGTAGCGCGGCCGTACGCTGCCGGCGTGGTAGCGTCGCACTTCGAGCTTGTTACGTTTGTAGACGGTATCGTACGGCGTGCGTCCGACCACCTGCTTCGGATCGCGCACCAGCCAGTCGACACCATTGACGAAGCGCAAGAGGGCGCGATTGGCTTGAACCTTTGCCAACCGTTCACCGCGCTGAAGAAGATTCTCGAACATGGCCGCGACACCGTAAGAGCGGTGCGCTTGGTTGTCAACGCAAGAGCGGGAGGACGGAAGCCGGATCAGCTGACTCAGGTCAGAGCGCACGTCGGCGACTTGTGTCACGATCCACTTTCCCTACATCTGCGGTTTTCTTCCAAGTGCAGCTCTGCCAGAATGTGCCTTCTTGCTCGGGAGGGGTGATGCGAATCGGCATGATGATCGGCGAGGGTGGCTCGCTTGGCGGCACGCTCGACGCTCTCGTCGCACAGGTTCAGGGCGCCGAGAGCGATGGGCTGCATACCGCCTGGTTTCCGAATATCTTCGGGATCGATGCGATGACGCTGGCAACCGTTGCCGGGCGCGTCACTTCGCGCATCGAGCTTGGCACCGCCGTTGTCCCAACCTATCCGCGTCACCCGATGGCAATGGCACAGCAAGCGCTATCGACACAGGTCGCATGCGGAAACCGTTTTGCCCTGGGGATCGGGCTTTCGCATCAGGTCGTGATCGAGTCGATGTTCGGCATGTCGTTTGCCAAGCCGTACAGTCATATGAAGGAGTACCTGGCAGTCCTGGCACCGTTGATTCGCGACGGGTCGGTGAGCTTCCGGGGGGACGCATTTCGAGTTACCGGAAACCTCAAGGTCGAGGGTGCGAAGCCGTGTTCGATTCTGCTGGCGGCGTTGGCGCCGAAGATGCTGGGACTGGCAGGGAGTGTCGGCGATGGGACGATTACCTGGATGACGGGTCCGAAAACACTTCGCGAGCACACGGTGCCGCGGATCAACGAAGCCGCGTCGCAGGCAGGCCGACCGGCGCCGCGCGTCGTTGCCGGTCTGCCCATCGCCATTACCTCCGACGTTGCAGGTGCAAAGGCAATCGCCGGGCAGTTCTTCCAGATCTATGGAGTGCTGCCGTCGTATCGAGCGATGCTCGATCGTGAAGGAGTGGAAGGTCCGGCCGACGTGGCGTTGGCAGGAGACGAGGACACGGTTGCCGGTCAGATCGCGGCGCTGGGGAAGATCGGCGTGACCGATTTTCTGGCGGCGCCGTTCCCGGTCGGCAAGGATCCCGGGGCATCGCTCGATCGGACCATGAAGCTCCTGTCGCGCTTGGCGCGTTCGTAGCGGGTTTTGATGACTCCGGATCTCGCACGGGCTTTCGCGAGCCTGACCACAGGAATCTACGTGCTGACGGCCGCCGACGGCGACCAAGCGCACGGGATGTCGGCCTCATGGGTGACACAAGTGTCCGGTGAGCCACCGTTGCTACTGGTGGCAGTCGGGCGCCGGCATCTCAGCCATGATTTGATCGCGCGAGTCGGTTGGTTCGGGATCAACGTCGTCGGCCGTCGCAGCCGGCACTTGGAAGACTACTTCTTTTCCGACGCCGCGCGGCGTCCCGGCAATCTCGACATGGTCGTCTGGGAGGCCTCACGACATGGCGTTCCGTTGCTGTGTGACGCGCTGGTCAATTTGGAGTGTCGGGTCAACGAGCGGGTCGAGGTCGGCGACCGTACGCTGTTCGTCGGCGCGATCGAAACGGTCGTCTGGCGCGGTACGGATGCACCTCTGACCTCGCAAGATCTGTCGTACGTATTCGTCGGAGAAATTGTGCACCGGGATAAACGCCGCGGCGACGGAGGTGGATCGGGTTGTTGAACGGCGGTCTCTCGAGGTTCGCGGTGTTGGCCGCGATGCTAGCCGCGACGAGCTTCGTCGTGAGCCGGGCTGAAGCCGGTTTCTTGCAATTCTCCGGTAGCATTAGGGCCGCCGATGGGCCATTCCCGCTCACCGGCGCTCACGGCGTTACGGTGAGCCCGGATGGTCGCGACGTATACGTTGCCAGCTTCGACGACAACGCGGTCGTCGTGTTGGCGCGCAATCTGGCTTCCGGACGGCTGAGCTACACCGAGGCGCACGTCGACGATGAAAGCGATGCCCTGGGGATTTTTCGTGCGGTCGCCGTGACGGTGACGCCGGATGGCAAAGACGTCTACGTGGCCAGTTTTTTCGGTGACGCCATCGCCGGGTTGCGCCGCGATGCGGTCACCGGGAAGCTGACGTACGTCGGTGCGCAGTTCGGTGGTGCGGCCGGGACGGTAGGCTTGACGCAGCTGCAAGGAGTTGCCGTAAGCCCCGACGGGAGCAACGTCTACGTCGCGAGCTACGGTGACAATGCGGTGAGCTTACTGCGTCGAGATGCGAGCAGTGGGCAACTTACGTTCGTCGAAGCGTTGATCGAAGGGCAAGGCGACGTCCACGGAATCTTCCGAGCCTCGGGTGTCGTCGTGAGCCCGGATGGGGCCAATGTCTATGTCCTCGGCGGAGGTTCCAACGGCATCGCGACATTTGCGCGCGATGCGGTGAGCGGTCGTCTGACATTCGTCGAATCGAGCTTCGATGGAGTCGGTGGTGTGAGCGGGTTGTTGAACGGCGTAGCGCTGGCGGTGAGTGATGATGCGGCGGATATCTATGCGGTCGGCGACAACGGCATGGCCCACTTCCGGCGCGGATTGGATACGGGTCGATTGACGTTCGCCAAGAATCAGACCGAAGGGGTTCTCAACAGCGAAGGGACCAGCAGCCCAGCCGGCGTTGTCGTGAGTCCCGACGGTCAACACGTGTTCGTAGCGCGTGAAGGGGACGATACTCTGAGCGTGTTCACGCGCCATGCGACGGACGGTTCTCTGGACTTTCTCGAAAGCCACACGGACGGTGTCGGCGGTGTCGTCGGTTTGGCGGGTGCGACCACGGTCGCTGTGGGTCCCAACAATGATTCGGTATACGTTGCGTCGCAGTTCGGTGATGCGGTTGCTACATTTGCAGCGGTGACATCGATGTGCGCTGGGGATTGCAACGGCGACGGCGAAGTGACGGTCGACGAGCTCGTGCGTGCCGTTTCGATCGCCCTTGGCGAACAGGCGTCATCCGGTTGTGTGGCCGCGGATACGAACGCCGACGGCTCGGTGACGATCGAAGAGATCATTGCGGCCGTGAACAAAGCGCTGAACGGATGTGGATAGGATCGAGTCGGTGAGTCGCGGGGGACCTTCCCTCTACGAAGTCTGCGATTCTCTGACCGCGTGCACTGGAGGACAAGTATGGCGTGGCTGTTTCTGTTGGTGACGCTGGTCGGCGCCGGTTTGGCGTGGAACGTGTGGCATCCGCGTTACGCTCCGGGCAAGGCGGCGGCGGCGAGCTTTTTTGCCGGATGGCTGACGGGTGAGCTGGCGTTGCATCATATCGGCTGGCAG
>JACQEN010000113.1 GCA_016200585.1 Deltaproteobacteria bacterium | reverse complement strand
GTAGAACTTGATCAGCACCTGATCGAGCAGCTTGCTGTCGAGATGCGGGTGGTGCACGGCGATGATCTGGCGCATCAACGGCACGTCGGGAAATTCGATGTAATAGAAGACGCAGCGGCGCAGGAAGGCGTCGGGCAGCTCTTTCTCGTTGTTCGAGGTGATGAGCACCACCGGTCGCTGCTTGGCTTTGATCTCTTCACTGGTCTCGATGACCGTGAAACGCATCTCGTCGAGCTCGCGCAACAGATCATTCGGAAACTCGAGATCGGCTTTGTCGACCTCGTCGATGAGCAGTACGTGCCGTTCTTTGGCGGCGAATGTCTGCCCCAGCGGCCCGAGCTTGATGTAGCGATTGATGTCGGAGACATCGCCGCTGCCGAAGCGGCTGTCGTTGAGGCGCTGCACGGTGTCGTAGACGTACAAGCCTTCCGCGGCCTTCGACGTCGATTTGATGTGCCACGACAGCATTGGCATGCCGAGACCGTCGGCGACGTGCTGCGCCAGGACGGTCTTTCCGGTGCCCGGCTCGCCTTTGATCAGCAGCGGCCGCTCGAGGGCGATCGCACAGTTGACCGCGTCGACCAGCGGTCCGGAGGCGATGTAGCGTTCTGTCCCTTTGAAACGCAGGAAGGGGTTCTCTTTAGCCATAGCCGTCAGCAGTATCGCCCCGCCCGCCTTGCTTCAAGAGGACAAGCAACCCGACCCAGAGGGGGCCTGTCGTAGCCCAACGAAGAAGCTATGGACTGAGCTGGAGGACCGACTGCATGGCCGATTTCGAGCTCTGGATCGAAGCTGAAGAATGGGAAGAGGGAGAATGGAACCCCAGTGACAGCCTCACCGACGTCGTCGTCACACTGCCCGATGGGACCCACTGGATCGCCGGGTTTTGCAGCTTCGGCCACCTCGAAACGTTGCGCCGCAGCTGCAGCGATAGCGGCGAATGCCTATCGGGCAAATACCTGTGGGCCTCCGACCTCATTCTCATCGACGACACCTCTCGCACCAGCGTCGCCGCGGTGGTCGAAGACCTGCTCAGCAAGGGCGACCTGCAAGACGCCTTCAGCGAAGTCGTCGAAGACGACGACGGCAATGGCCACGACCACGATGATGAGGATCCACACGAACACTGACACACCAGGGCCGCGCCCAAAGGTGTGAAGCCCGCTCGCTGTTAGCTCGCTCCCAGCTAATTTCGTGGCCGATCGTTATCCTTGACCAAACCGCCGTTTGCATGATGGAAGGCGCCGGACTCAACCATCATGCGCCTCGCAACGACCAATGGGACCAGGTCACGGATGCCGGCGTCCGCCGCACTGTGTGTGCTCGCCGCTTCCGTAGCACTCGCTCAAGGCCCGCAAGCCGGCGGCGACCTTGGACGCTGCACCGAAGTAGCGACGATCTTGGCGCGCGACGGTGCGAGCTCGGCGGAAGCCCGCCATAGCCTGCGACTCGAAGCCGAACGTGCGATTCCGGCGGCGCACGGCGATGCCTACGTGGCGACCTGCTACCAGGCCCTCGCCCGCTCCGCGGCAGCCGACGGCGACTACGACGCCGAACGCCTCTACCTGCGTTCGGCCGAGCTGGCCCCCAACGATCCGGCCGTTTTGGAAGCGGTCGGCCGCTACTATCGCGTCTACCGCGGATCGCATGGCCTGTTCGCCGACAGTGAGAGGTTCTATGTTCGAGCCGAACAAGCAGCCCGATCGCGGTCGATACCGACCCGCATTGGATCCGACATCGTCCTCGATTCGATTCGTCGCGGCCGCATCGACTTGGTGCGCGACGAAGGCCTCGGGTTGCTCGTACCCAAACAGGCAGGCGAACAACTCGGCGTCTACTTCGCATCGGCGTTCGACTACGGACGTTTCACTCTGCCCCAAGGCGAGCTGGCGCGCATCACCACGCAGCCGTTGATGACGCCGCCGCCGGCACCTATCGGCGGGCCGTCGCCACCACCGGCACCAACGCCGGATGCGAACGCGAATGCCCGAACGGCGATCCAAGATCGCAACCATCTCGATCTTCTCGAGCGTTTGCGCTTGCGCTTCGGCAACCTGCCGTACCTCGACGTCACTTGGGCCCACAATCGAGAACAGAAGGTCGCCCCGCTCATGCAAACCCCTCCACCGACTCCGGCCCGCGGCATGCCGCCGCCGCCACCACCCGGGCTCGCGCTCGATGATTCAACCAGCAGCACGGTCGCGGTGGCGCTCGAAGATGACGCCGGATTCGCACCGTTGGGCGATTTGCTCTGGCGCGTGGAATACACCCATGAACGCCGCAAACCCGACCAGGCCGCCAGCAACGAAACCGACCGCACAACCGCTTCGGCAACCTGGACCCGCAACCTCGGCCGTTTCAAGACCGACTTCTCGGCCGTCGCTGGGTCGTCGTTCGACGGCGAGTACATCGCCGGTGGCGGCTTGCACGTCGTTCACTTTCTCGACGCTGCACCGCCATTGGAACCAAGGACTCCTTCACTGGGCGGAAGCTGGAGATCACAGCTGGGAGCCAACAACTCGGCGGTGAACGGACCGTTGCTTTCGCCGCCGCCGCGTCCGCCGAGCAACGACTACGTGTTGGCTTACCGGCGCGAGGAGCTGCACACCCCCGACGGAAGCAAAGTCATAAGCCACGTCGCACAGCTCGGGGCGCATTTCCTCGATGCGCTTCCGGCCCGCACCGACGTCGCGGTAGCTTCTTTGCTCGACGTTCAACATCCGCAAACGGGAGGTCCAGACACCGGCAACGTCGAGTTGCGCTTCGACCTCGTCAATCGTCTCATCGACCGACTGCTCGAGCCCGATGCGCCGCGCACCGGCGGGCGGCTGGCAACCAACCGCGCTGCGCTTTCGCTCGGCTATCTCGAAGATCTTGCCGTACGCGGTACCGATCGCTTTGAAAGCCGTGGCTTGAACGCCGGCGTACGCCTCGAAACATTCAGCGTACCGCTCAACTTCAGTACCATCGTCATTGAGCTCTCCTACCAGCTGCGCGACTACTACCATATCGGCGAGGTGCGCCACGTGCCGTGGTTGTCGGTGCGTGCAGGTCTCGGTGGGCCGTAGACGCGCCGGTTGTCGGATCACGGCTTGCGTCGCGCCAGGTTCCCCTCCTTACCAAGGAGGGGTCAGGGGTGGTTCTTGAAACGTCTGGCAACAACCACCCCCCCAGCCCTCTCCTTAGGTAAGGAGGGGGAACACGCAATGCGAATATCCGCAGTTGACGATGCGGATTCCCGCAGGCTGCACCCGGAATGTTGCGACGGCACGTCCGACTTCTCGTCGGCGCAGGGGTTGCACACGACAGCCTTCGGCGTCTTGCCTTTGGCGCGCACCGAAGAACTATCGTATGTTGAATTATACCGTGAGCGACGTCACGCCGCCCTCAACATTTCTCAAGCGACGGCTGCGATTGCCGACCGCGATCATCAGCTCGGCCGTTCTGCTCAGCGTTCTCCTGTTGGCGATGCTGTGGCTCGTTTACTCGCTGGTGAACCGCGCCTCGATCACGTTGGTACAAGGCCAGGCGAACACGTTCATGGTCGAGGCAGCACGTTTTTTCGAAGCCCAACGTCACCCGCCGGAGTCCGCCGACCTCGAACACTATCTGGCCCTCAAGCAGCCGCACGGCTTGCGTTACATCGCTCTGTGGCGGCCCGAGACCGGAATCCTGGCGTTTGCCGGCGAACCGTCGTCAGCGCTCGACAGCCGCACCATCGCCGCGCTCGACGTGCAGAAGCCGCGTTTCCTCGGCACTCGCGTCCGCATCCGATTGGGACCGCCGGAACATGGCCCGCCCCGCCCAGGCGAAGGACCACCACCACGGCGCCCTGGCGAGCCACCACCAGCGCCCGATGCGAAAGGTGATTGGCGTCCTCCGCCGCCTCCCCCAGGGGAAGATGACGATTGGCGTCCTCCACCACCGCCACCCGACGCCGAAGGAGATTGGCGTCCGCCGCCACCGCGTGGCGAGCCACCACGTGGCGAACCACCGCGTGGCGAACCACCGCGTGGCGTGCCACCGCCTGGACATCCACCCTGGGCGGTCATGGAGTTCGAGCCTCTCGAAGCGCAGCGCCTGCACGGTTATGCCCGGCTCAGTCTGGCAGTTGGATTGATCGTCGTCGCCGCCGTACTGGGTGGAGCGGCTTTTCTGATCTACCTGGTTCGTCGCCGGGACGAGCTCAGCCAGCGCATCGAGCACGGCCGGCGGCTCGCCGCCCTGGGCGAAATGGCAGCCGTCATAGCCCACGAAATCCGCAATCCGCTGACCGCGCTCAAAGGCCATGCGCAGTTGCTGCAGCGTGCGCTGGCCGGCGATCCACGCGACGAAAAGGCAAATCGGGTCGTCTCCGAAGCGGTGCGCCTCGAAGCCCTGCTCAACGATCTGCTCGAGTTCGCGCGCACCGGTGTTATCGAGCCGCAGCCGGTCGACCCGGCACGTGTACTGCACGAATCGGCCGACGCCGTGAACCCCGAGCGCATCATCGTTCGCAGCCAAGACGCGCCGACCACGTGGCGCATGGATGCGGCGCGGATGCATCAGGTGCTGACCAACATCCTGCGCAACGCGGTCCAGATGTCACCGGACGGGGAACCGGTTGAAGCACGAGTATTCGCAGACGACGGTCAGCTGGTGTACGAGATACGCGACGCAGGACCAGGGATTCCCGCCGGCGAGGAGGAGCGCATTTTCGAACCGTTTTACACGCGCAAGACACGCGGCACCGGCCTCGGCCT
>JACQEN010000022.1 GCA_016200585.1 Deltaproteobacteria bacterium | reverse complement strand
CTCGCGAAGTAGGTGGTCGCGTCCGATTCATAGCGCGCAAAGGCGCGTCCAAGATCGGTCAGCATTTCCTCGGCAGGCTTGAGCTTCTGCTTGGCGGCTACCAGCAGTTGCTGCCCTACCGCTGTGCCCGCCAACCGTTCGACGAAGTCGCCGAACGATAGCGTTGCGAGTGGCACGTCGCGGCCGCCGCTGGTCGAGCTGTTCTTCGACATCTTGCCGAGGAAATCCTTGAGATCGCCATTGGGAATCGTCGGGCCGCCAGCGGCGATCTTCGCCGTCAGTTGCCGGGCGTACGGTTGCAGCATGTCGCTGTAAAGCCGTTGCAGCATCCACTCCAAACCAAGCTCGCGGCGTTCCCAAAGCTCGTGGATGAGCTCGGTCAATGCTGAGACGATGGTGCAGAAGACGATCATCGCCAGGGAAAAGGCAAGAATGGCGTTCAACCAGTTCATGGACAGCCTCCTGCGACTTGCATACCGAGAATACGGTCGTCCCGCCGTCTTGATTGCGTCTCGGCTGGGTCTCGCGATCTCGCCCGCGGGCCTTGGCCGATCACACCTTGATCTACGGAGCGACCGAAGACCCAACCTTGTGTTTCGGTACCCCTTGTGAATACTGGACCGATGCTGTCGCTGCATAAAGTCGCCGCCGTTCAATTGAATCCACGCCTGGGCGACGTTGATGCAAATCTGGTTCTTTACGAGAACCGCGTGGCCGCGGCGCGTGCTGCCGGAGCCGAGCTGATCGTCTTTCCCGAGCTGTCGCTCACCGGCTACTTCCTCAAGGACATGGTCTCGACCGTTGCCTTGCGGCTCGACTCGCCCGAGGTGGGCAAGCTGAAAGAGCTTAGCCGCGGCGTTGGACTGGTCGCCGGCCTCATCGAGGAGACCGACGACTACCGCTTCTATAACAGCGCCGTCTATTTCGAGGACGGTGAGATCAAACACGTCCACCGTAAGGTGTATCTGCCGACGTATGGGCTGTTCGATGAGGGACGCTACGTCGGACGCGGCGATCGTATCCGCTCTTTCGACTTGAAATCGGGGCGTGCCGCAATCCTGGTGTGCGAGGACATGTGGCATCCGTCGACCGTGTACATTGCGGCGTTGGATCACGCCTTGATGGTGCTTTGTCCTTCCAACAGCCCGCTACGCGGCATCAGCGACGGTCAAGATCACGACAACAACGCGCGCTACTGGGAGTTGCTCAATTCGATGTACGCGCAGACCTTCTCGCTGTTTGTCGTCTATGCCAACCGTGTCGGTTTCGAAGACGGCGTCGGCTTTTGGGGTGGATCGGAGATCGTCGCACCGTCGGGAGAGCGCCTGGCCAAAGCGAAGTATTACGAAGAGGACCTCATCGTCGCTGAGATCAATTTGAAGGAAGCCCGCCGGCAACGCGTGATGTCGCCGCTGCTGCGTGACGAGGACATCGATCTCACCATCGACGAGCTGATGCGCATTCGCGGTCGGCAACCCGAGGCGAAAGTCGACAGTCGAGAGTCGACAGTCGAGAGTCGAAGGTCGAAAGCTCGAACGTCGAAGAGTCGAAGGTCGAAAGTCGAAGAGTCGAAAGTCGGGAAGTCAAAGGTAAAGAAGCCTGTTGCGGAGACCCGGGGCAAGCATCGTTTGCGTCCGGTTGTCTCAATTTCAGCAAAGCACCGGCCGAAGGGTCGCACGCGTCGCTCTCCCGGACAACGAACCAGGTAGCGATGTGACAAACCGTTCATGCGTTCCTCCATCCCAACCAATCCGCCTTTGATCCGCCGCATCCTCACGGCCTTCATTGCCAACGAGGTTCGCAAGGTCGGCATCGAGCGCGTGGTTGTCGGTCTTTCCGGGGGTGTCGATTCGGCGGTCAGCTGCATGCTGGCTGCCGAGTCGCTCGGCGCGCAAAATGTTTTGGCCATCAAAATGCCCTACAAGCTATCGAGCGCCGAGAGTTTGCAGCACGCCGATCTGGTGATCGAATGCTCCGGCGTCGAAGCGCTACGCGTCGACATCACGCCGCAGGTTGATGCCTATTTCGAGCGCTTCCCCGATGCCGACAACATGCGGCGCGGCAACAAGATGGCGCGCGAGCGCATGACGATTCTCTACGATCATTCGGCGCGCTGGAAGGGTTTGGTGCTCGGTACCAGCAACAAGACCGAGCTGCTCCTCGGCTACGGCACACTGCACGGCGACATGGCCTCGGCCATCAATCCGATCGGCGACTTGTACAAAACGCAAGTCTGGGCCTTGGCCGAAGCGCTCGGCGTGCCGGAGCCGATCGTCAAGAAGCAGCCGTCGGCCGACCTGTGGGCCGGACAAACCGACGAAGCCGAGCTCGGGTTCGGCTACCGCGAGGTCGACGCGTTGCTCTACCGCATGGTCGACAAGCGCTACTCGCGCGCCGAGCTCTGCGCGGCAGGATTTCCGGAGACTTTCGTGAAGCGCGTCGGTGACATGGTGCGCCACTCGCAATTCAAGCGCCGGCTGCCCGTCATCGCCAAGATCTCCGAGCGCACCATCGATCGCGATTTCCGTTACGCCAGGGATTGGGGAAGATAGGGTATGTCCGGCATCCTCTACGTCGTCGCCACCCCTCTCGGAAATCTTGAGGACATCACGCTGCGCGCCTTGCGCGTGCTCAAAGAGGTCGACTTGATCGCGGCAGAGGACACGCGTCACAGCCGCAAGCTTCTGCTGCACTATGGCATTCAAACGCCCCTGACCAGCTACTACGACCAGATCGAGCGCGAGAAGGCGCCGCGCCTCGTCGAAGATCTGAAGCACGGGAAGTCGATTGCTCTGATCTCCGACGCCGGCACGCCGGGGATCAACGATCCCGGCTATCACCTGGTGCGCGCCGCCATTGATGCCGGCGTACGAGTCGAGCCGATTCCCGGACCGTCGGCGGTCGCGGCGGCGTTGAGTGTCAGCGGCTTGCCGACCGACCGCTTTGCCTTCGAAGGCTTCGTGCCAGCGAAGTCGGGGCAGCGCCGGCGCTTCTTCGAAGACCTGGCGCAAGAGCCGCGGACGATCATCGTTTATGAAGCCGCACGGCGCCTCGACGACTGTCTGCGTGACCTGCAGGAGGTGCTCGGCGACCGCGACGTCGTCGTCGCCCGCGAGCTCACCAAGATGTTCGAGGAAGTGCTGCGCGGCCGAGCCGGCGAGATCGCCGCCGAGCTGCGGCAACGCCTCGGCGAACGCGAGCTGCAGGGGGAGATCACGCTACTGATCGCCGGTGCCAAAGAACCGCGGCCCGTCGCGCCAGCCGAAACGCTCGCGGTAGCGCTCGAACGCTTGCGTGCCGAAGGGATGAGCCTCAAGGAAGCTGCTCGCGCGCTAGCGCGTGAGCGCGGCGTGTCGCGGCGCGACGTTTATCAGCTCGGTCTGGAGAACGAGTCGCACGAAGACGCGCCACCCGCAGTCGAGAGCAAATCCGGCGCGGATGATTGATTCCACAGATCGCTGCGACCGGTGTGCCGCGACAGCTCTTCAGTAATCGTTCTTGTCGTTTACGTCGATTACCAGTTGGGTGGTGTTGTTGCTGGTGTCGGGTTCGGCGTTGCCGATCACGGCTGTCGTTGCATGTAGAATGGCCGTGCAGCGTGCCGGTGCCTTGGCATTGCTAGCGTGAAACTTGTCTCTGTCTACCGTTACACTGACGTGCGCCGTTGCCTGCGTGCCGCCGGCGACGGTCGTTGTTGCCGGTGCGACGACCGCTACGGAACCGGACGGGCAGTCGCCGGCGCTGCCGTCGACACTCACGCTGATGTCATGTCCCGGAGCTTCGGGCGTCGGCGCGATGTCAGCGTTAGCGAGCTTGAGGCTTACGGTCTTGGTTGCCGACGTATGGTTGCGGACGATGGTGACTGCCACCGGGGCAGCGCTCTTGAGCACCGATTCGTGTGTTGTCGGTGTCGTCAAGCTGTCACCATCGTTCAAATCAACGACGTTGAGCTCGACCGACTGGAAATTATTGCTGGGTGTCGGATCGGCGTTGTCTCGGACGAGCGTCGTCGCTTCCAGTTTTACGCTGCAGCGCTGCGGCGCTTTGCGCGTGTGGCTGAGGAAGTCGGTCGCCTTGATCCGCAGATGCACCTGAGCGGTCTTGGCCTGTCCGCCTCGCAGCAGTACGGAGTCTTGATCTCCGGATGTGGCGGTGTCGAAATCGGGTAAACCCTCCACAATCAGCGGAGGGCAGTCGCCGGGTGTAACAGATAGCCGAACGCTATGCCCGGGGCGTTCCTTGGTTGGTAGGATATCGCCGTTGCGCACTTTGACGGCCACAGTCTTCACGACCTCTGTGCTGCCGGATAAGATCGTTAAGTTGATTGGTTTGACCGGTAGCAAAACGGTGTCGTGCTTGGACACCGCGCCCGGAGCTGCGACCACGAGACCCGATTCGCAGGTTGCACCGCTGGGACAGTCGGCATCGACCGCACAGGTGGCAGGGACCATGAGCAAGGTCGTACCCTGCTTGCATCGCCCCGATCCTGTGACGAAGACATGCCCATCGGGTTGTTGCGGTTCAACCAATGGATCGCCGACGCTACCGCTTGCGGGGTTCTGATCAACCGCACCGACGACCTCGACGGTTCTTGGACAGGCGTCGAAGACTTGCAGGATGAGGTCAGTCATGTCGCCGTCGCCGTTGAGATCGGCACCTTGGTCGGGCTCGTAGGTGAGGAACTTCACCTTGCTTCCGATGACCCGGTAGGGCAGGCGCGGATCGCAGGCTTCGAGTCGGCACGGTCGTACCGCTTGCTTGGTGTTGATTACGCCTAAGCCCTTGGCGAACACCTGCAGTACATCATCGTCCGTGTCGCCGTCGCCGTTGAGATCGGTGTTTGCCTGTGCCGACTCGCGCGTGCGGAAGGCGATCAACGGACCGCTGGCGCAGGCAATCGATTCAGTGCCGACGACAAACTCCTCAGCAGCCTGCTTCGTGTTCGTCGTTGTATGGGTGCTGGCATCGAAGAGTTGCAGGACGCGGTCATTCTGGTCGCCATCTGCGGCGCCGTTGAGATTGGCGCCCTGCGCTGATTCGGGTGTGAGGAAGGCGACCAGCGTACCGGCAGCCTGCGCGACATCGGCGGCCTGCCCGACGTTGTGCCATGCTGCACATGAGGTCGGCGTTGGATCCGAGAGATTGTATACCTTGAGGACTGTATCGTTGGTGTCGCCGTCGCCGTTGAGCGATCCGTTGCCCTGTCCGGCTTCGGGGACCAGCGCCGCCACAACGTTCGACGACAACGACACGTCGGTTGCGGCGCAGTGTAGGTTCTCGACGTTGCCGCTGCCGCGCCAGAGGTGCACGACGTCGTCGGTGGCGTCGCTGTCATCGTTGAGACTGATTCCATCCAATACGGCCGTTCCGGCGGGGCAGGCGGCCAGGCCTGGCGTAGTGCCGGCGCTTTCCGGACGCAGAAAGGCGGCGTTGCTCCCGGACACGGATACCGTTCCGGCGGGGCAGAGCGTGGTGATCGCTGCAGGCGGGCCCGTGGTGCCGTCGAGCACTTGCAGCACGGTGTCGTCGAGCACGCCGTCCCCGGTGAGATCGGTGCCACCGTTGTCAGGGCCGCGCACGAAGCCATCGCGCGCGCCGTTCAAGTCGTTGCCGGCGCCGAGCAAGTTGGTGGCGTCGCTTTCGAAGCCGACGAAACGGCCGTCGGCTGAAAGGGTAACCAGACCACTATTCCCATCCGTTTGTGGACTTTCACTCGGGACATTGACGCGTGTTGTGATCCCGGTGACGCGATCTCGCAGGAACACGTCGGATAGACCGTTCGTGTCGTTTGGGACCAGGTTGGTGGCATCGCTGACGAAGGCGACGTAGCGTCCGTCGTCGGATATCGCCGCGTGCGCGCTGGGATTGTCTCCATCGGTCCCGTCGTAACCCCGGCTGATCAGCTCGGTGGTGCGAGCGAGCCGATCGCGTACGAAGATGCGCTGATGGGTTCCGGAAAGGCCAGGTACGAGCGTGATTCCGTTGCTCTGGAAGGCGATGTAGCGGCCGTCCTCCGACACGGCGATTTCGCCATTTCCGATACCCCAACCGGCGTTGTCGCCGGCCCCGTCGGTCGCAATATTGACGATGTCCGTGACGCCCGTCGTACGGTCGTGGGCAAAGATGCCGGGGATGCTGTAGCCCGACACGAGAGAGGACTGGCTGGCAAAAACCACAACGCGACCATCGCTCGACATTGCGGGACGTGAATCGTTCCGGACGCCTAACGGCGCTTCGTTGCCGTTCGAATCGACGCTCACACGAACCGTGGAGATTGCACCGGGATGGAGAATAGGATTTTCGTCGAAGATCCCGTTGCCATCGGCATCGCGATCATGCACGAAAAGATCCATCGCAGCGTTTGTGTCGTTGCCAAGACCAACCAGATTCGTCGCGTCGCTCTTGAAAGCGACGAAACGGCCGTCGGCAGAAATGAAGGGTGTGTGTGATCCAGAGTCGCCTTGTGTCCCATCGGACGCCTTACTTACGCGCACAGTCCCGGCCGTGCAGCCGCCAATGGCTACGCCGTTCGACTTGCAACGATCACGCACATAGACATCATACGCTGTGCCGTTGGCATCAGGTGTCACCAGGTTTGAGGCGTTGCTGGCAAACGCTACGTAACGTCCGTCTGCTGAAATCGATGCACCACCTGCCGAGCGAAGGTTGCCCTGCGATTCGTCGTCCGCGAGGCTGACGATCTCTGTGGTGTTGAGCAACCGGTCGCGCAGAAAGACATCGGCGAAGGCGTTGACGTCGGGGGTTGTCAGAAGATTGGTTGCATCGCTGGTAAAGGTCACGAATCGACCGTCCGCGGAGAATTGCACGCCTTGGTTCCAGCCCGCGCCGTCGGCGTTCGCTTCCGCTTCATTGTCGGCGATGGTGGCGCGCGTCGTTGCTCGGATCGCACTTGCAGCTTCAGAGCTGCGGAAGAACACCTTGCCGTTCGAAACGACCAGGCTGCGGCCGTTGATGTCGAGGGTGCCGTCGGCGACCTGGTTGAGAGCGTTTGTCACTTGCGCTGGCCCCGTCGCATCGAGGCGGAACACCCGGAGTATCGTTTCAAATATTTGTCCGTTGCCGTTGGTGTCGTTGTTGCCTTCGGATAGCTCCGGTTCGAGGAACGCGATAACGTTGCCGTCGGCAGCGAGCGCTGGGAAGCTGAAAGGCGGCTGTTGTGTGCGCGCCACGGCACGACCTTTGGCGCCGCTGGTGCCGATCGGATAAACCGAGCCGGTCTGACGATTCGTCAGCGTGACAACCGTGTCGATGGTGTCCGTATCATCGTTGAGCGGCTTGCCGTCGATGCCTTCATAGGTCGCGAAGGCGAAAAGGTCCGAGCTTTGCACCAACCCTTCGAGGGGAACTGGGGACTGTGCTTGCAGGCCATACTCTACGCACGGGCCACCACCGCAGATTGGGTCGGCCATGCAGACGAGGTCTGTATGGTCCTGGCAGATTCCGGGTCCGAAGCGTGGCAGAATCAGCGGTCCGACTCCGCCAACTCCGAAGGCACCGACGTTGAACAACGCCGGACCGCATTCGCCGTTGCCAGGGCAGTGCAGGTCGCTGTTGCAGACCAGGCCATTGCGTGTGCCGCCGAAGCAGACAGTTGCTCCGCAGCTGCCGACTGTACCGCAACTGCCGCCGGGACAATCAGCGGATGTCGTGCAACGCTTGCCGTCGTTCATTCCCAATTGGCAGGCAGCGGGGCAGTCGGCCGCTTCGTTGCACGGAAGGCCGTCGTTGGCGCCGCCGGCACACTGCTGGAATAAGCTGCTGCGACGTGCGAGGCGCAGGATCGTGTACGGAGCATCGGCAGATCCGAAAAGAGTGACGTCACCGCCCGGAGCTTGCGGATCGAACTCCGGCTCGAAGATCGGCGGTAGTATCCCGCCTTCGGGGGTGTAGGAGGCAACGAAGGAGCGGCCGGGGACGTTGATCGGGACCAGCGGTGCCAGAGTAGCGCGCAGCAGACGCGGAACTGGAACTTGGTTCTGCTGCACAAGGATGCCACGCCAATCCATCGGAATGAGAACGTTGCCGGCAAGGTCGGTGGTAAGGCGAAACTCCGATGCGCTCGGGAGACACGGCGGTACGTCGCCAAAGCAGGCGGCTTGGAAGTCGTTGGCGGGTGGAAGCGCCGTGAAGTGATTGAAGGTGCCTTGCGCTGCCGTCCGCCCGCAAGTGCCATCGTTGGCGAAAAAGTCGTCGACGCAAGCGATCATGCCGGATTGGCCGGTGCACGAGCTTGTCGCAAGTTGGCAAGGAAGAGACAAAGCAGTCGACGGAACCACGGCGATGGTCGCCGGTCCGCTGAAATCGTGGTTGCCGGGATCGGTGTCGGGGAACAGGAAACGCAGATAGCGTACGTTGATGTGATCGACGACGCGATCGACGATCTGCACGCCGG
>JACQEN010000107.1 GCA_016200585.1 Deltaproteobacteria bacterium | reverse complement strand
TCGGTACCGAGGCGGCGATGCGACGCTTCTCCCGGTTCGTGGGCCCGCAGGGCGCTACCCTCGCCGCCGGCCAGTCGCGCCGGTTCGAGTTGCAACTGGCGCCAGCCGTCGGGCTGACGGCCGTCGGTGACGAAAACCCCTTCCGGCGTTTCGATGCGTTGCAGGACCTTGCTGCGGATGGCGACCGTACGCCGGGCAACGACCTCGCCCGAAAGGGTACGCTCGGCGATCTCTTCCTCGTATTCGTCGCCCTGTTGGTAGCGATAGAAAATCCTCGAAATCGGCGCATTGCGCCAGTCGACGATATGGATGCCGCGTTGCAGGCGTGTCGCCTTGCCGAGCAGGATGTTGCGCTCGGCGCGTCCTTCGCGCAGGCGCAGATGGGCGAAATAGGGAGATTCACGATCGACCTGCGGTGCCTGCCGCGAAGTCCGCAGCTGCTGCAGCAAGGCCGTCTGGCGATCCCACTGTTGCAGCAACGCCGCCTGATCTTCGGTCTTCTCGCCCTCGCGTAGCATCTCGCGCAAACGCTCGAGCTCGGCAACCACCGAGCTCTCGGACGGCCCTGGAGCCGTAGGAAACTCGTCAAGCAAGTCGTTGACTTGCTGCAGCAGAGCAAGCTCCTCACTGACGATTTTGTGCGGCACGGTGACTTGCCATCCTATCTACTTCCAGGGGGTCGCGGAAGTGGGGACTGCCACAACTCCGGAAACAGCCCCGATCGATCCATTCCCGGACCGATCGGGGCAATTGCCCCTGCACAGGTTGGTGCCTATAGTCCGCCTGCAGCATGCTCGATGCGAAAACGGAAAAGGCGATAGCGCGGCTGACCGAGAGCGTTCGTCAGGTCTTCGGTAACGACTTGGTGAGCCTGCTGCTCTACGGTAGTGCCGCGGGTGAGGATTTCATTGCCGGACGCTCCGACCTCAACTGTGCCATCGTCCTGGAGCACATCACCCACGCTCATCTCAAACAGCTGCACGCGCGTCTTGCCGAATGGCACAAACTGGGGATGGCGACGCCGTTGCTGCTCGATCGTACGTTTCTCGACGGCGCGCGCGACGTCTTTCCGATGGAGCTGCACGATATGCAGGCGCAGCACCGTTTGCTTGCCGGGGAGGACGTCATCGCCGGCCTGGAGATCGACCGCCGCAACCTGCGTTATCAGGCCGAGCACGAGGCGCGCAGCAAGCTCTTGCGCTTGCGTGCTCTGTACGCCGAGGTCGGTGCCGACAGTGCAAGGCTGCAAGCGCTGCTGCTCGATTCGGTGAAAACCTTTGTCATCTTGATGCGCAATCTGAGCCGACTGCGCGGCGGCGTCGGTCACCGTCGCTACGAAGATGCGCTGGCGCAATTCGAACGCGATACGACAACTTCGTTTCCGACGATGCGGCAACTGCTGCACGTGCGCCACGGTAGTGAGGAATGGCGCGGTGACATCGACGGCATCTTCAGCGCCTACCTCGAAGAGGTCGAGCGCCTCGTCGACTTGATCGACGGGAACGAGGAAGCGTCGACGTGACATCAACGAAGAGCCTGACAACCTTCAGCTCTGTTCTTGTGTTCCTCGCTGTCCTGACCGTCGGTGCGCACGCCGAGTCGGTGGAGCCGGTCATTCCGCAGCCGCGCGGTTTCGTTTCCGACTACGTCGGTGTCCTCGACGCTGCGACCGTACGCGACCTCGACGCTTTGATTTCTGAGCTCAAGGCGAAGGCCGGCTCGGAGATCGCCGTCGTCATCGTGCACTCGACCAAGCCGCTGACGCCCTTCGACTATGCAATGAAGGTCGCCGAGGCCTGGAAGCCGGGCGACAAGAAGAAGGACAACGGCGTCGTGTTCCTGGTCGCCATCGACGACCGCGAGATGTTCATCCTCACCGGCTACGGCGTCGAAGGTGTGCTGCCCGACGGTCGTGTCGGCGAGATTCGCGATCGTCTGGTCGTACCGGCCTTCCGGCGCGGTGACATCCCCGGCGGTGTGCGTGCCGCCACGGAGACGATGGCGCAGTTGATTGCGCGCGACGCCGGGGTCACCCTCACAGGTGCACGGCCGTTGGCGCGCCAACAGGCGCAGCCGCTGGCCGCGTGGCAGATGGCCGTCTTGCTGGTTCTGGTGATCTTGGTCTTCGGCGCCATGACGCGCGGCGGTCTGCTGCCGCTGTTCATCGGCGGCGGTGGTTTTCGCGGTGGCGGCTTTGGCAGTGGCTTCGGCGGTGCTGGGTTTGGTGGCGGCTTCGGTGGTGGTGGAGGAGGCTTCGGCGGTTTTGGTGGTGGCGACTTTGGCGGCGGCGGCGCGGGCGGGAGCTGGTAACGGATGGAGAGTCGAGAAGTCGAAAGTCCAAGAGTCGAAAAGTCGAAGGCCGACTTCGACTCCTAGACCTTTGACTCTTCGACTTCTTGGTTGATCGAATCAGACGAGGGAGGATCGGATGCGATACAAGAATCTCGTTGGCATGCTGGCGATTGCCTTGAGCCTCGCCGGGACGAGCGGCTGCGGCTACAACTCGATGGTTGATCTACGCGAAAAGGTCAACGAGGCCTGGTCGCAGGTCGAGAACCAGCTGCAACGACGCAATGATTTGATTCCGAACCTGGTCGAAACGACCAAGGGTTACGCCAAGCACGAACAGGAGATCTTCACGAACATCGCCAACGCCCGTTCGCGTTTGATCAACGCCGGGTCGCGCGACGAGAAGATCGACGCGGCCAACGACCTCGGCGGAGCCCTGTCGCGTCTGCTGGTGCTCGGCGAACGCTATCCCGACCTCAAGGCCGACGCGCAGTTTGCGCGCCTGTCCGATGAGCTTTCGGGCACGGAGAATCGCCTGGCCACCGAACGCCGCCGTTACAACGAGGCGGTGCGTGACTACAACACGTACATCAAGAGAATCCCCCAGAAGTTCACCGCCGGAATGTTCGGTTTCCAGGAAGAGAAGTACTTCGAAGCGCCAAAGGAAGCGCAGCAGGTGCCGAAGGTGCAGTTCTGAAGGAACCCTTCGACTTTTTGACTCCTCGACTCTTCGACTTTCTGGATAGTGATATCGGTTCTACGGTGATAGAAAACCGAACATGAAGCGACTGGCTTCCATTTCAGTGCAAGTAGGTCTGGCGGGATTGCTGTTCGGCGGTTGCGGGGGAAGCGGCAGCAGTGAGCCCCCGCCGGCTCCGCCGCCGTGCGAAGTTTCGACGAAGACTTGCTACGTCAACGGGCAGACCGGCAGCAACAGCAATGTTGGCGACACGCCGCAGGCTGCGCTGAAGACAATTGCGCGTGCGGCGCAATTGGCGTTGAGCGACTACGCGATTATCGTTGAAGCGGGGACGTACCAAGGCGAAGTGACCACAACGGTGATCGGCAAGACGCCGCAGAACCTTCACTTCGTGGCGCACGGCCTGGTGATCGTCGACGTGCGCGGATTGAGCGGCGCGGCCGGTTTCACGCTGGCCAATTCCAGCAGCACCGTTATCGACGGCTTCACGATTCTCGGCGGCAGCGACGGCGGCATCGTCATCAAGAGCCACAGCGACGGCGTTGAAATTCGCAACTGCGTGGTGAGCGGCAGCAACAACGACGGAATTCGCGTCCAGGATTCGAGCCACGCGCTGATCTTCGACAACCTGGTCTATGCCAATGCCGGCATCGGCATCCGCGTCGGCGGCACCTCGAGCGGTTCGCCGAATGCCATGCTGATCAACAATACGGTTTACGGAAACGCCGCCCGCGGTGTCGAGATCGGGACGACGCGCGCCGCGTCGCCGAACGCGTACGTCGTCAACAACATCATCCAGCTCAACGGTACAGGAACCTTCCCGAGCTTGGAAAACCTGAAAGTCGAAACCAACCCACGCAGCGACCTGGGCTACAGCGGCAATCACAACCTGATCTTCCCGGCGAGCTATCTACCGAGCGGTGTCGGCGGAATCCGTGGCGCCAACGACGTCAACGTCGATGCCAAGTTCGTTGCCCCCGGGAACGACTTCCATCTCGCTGCCGACAGCCCGGCGATCAATCACGGCGATCTCCTCGACGCCAGCTTGGCTTCCCTGCGGCAGTTCCTGATTCGGCGCTCGACGGTCAGCGGCACGATCGACAACTCCGGCGCGCTCGACATCGGCTACCACTACCCGCCTTGAGGATCAGGCTCCGGCACGTCGGAAGGCGAGAGTCAGAACGCGAAATGAAGACTCCAGGATGCTCCTGCGTTCTGGAGTCCGTGGTCAGCTCAAGGCGCGGCGACCGCGCGCTGGCGTAGCAGGTGATCGGCAAGGACCAGGCATGCCATCGCTTCGACCATCGGGACGGCACGCGGCAAGACGCACGGGTCGTGGCGCCCCTTGGCTTCGAGGGTGACCGCATGACCTTCGCGATCGACCGTCTCCTGCGGTTGCGAGATGGTTGCCGTCGGTTTGAAGGCGACGCGGAAGACGACGTCTTCGCCATTGCTGATTCCGCCCTGGACGCCGCCCGAGCGATTGGTTTTGGTGCGTACGCGTCCGCTGGCATCGACGGTGAACGGGTCGTTGTGCTCGATTCCCGTCAGCAGCGTTCCAGCAAAGCCGCTGCCGATTTCAAACCCCTTCGAGGCTGGGAGCGACATCATGGCGCGTGCAAGGTCGGCTTCCAGCCGATCGAAGACCGGTTCTCCGAGCCCGGGAGGGACGTGGCGACAGACACACTCGACGACGCCGCCGAGTGAGTCGCCGGCGCGCCGGGCTTCATCAATCCGCGCGATCATTGCTTCGGCTGCCTTCGCATCGGGGCAGCGCACGATGTTGCTTTCGACATCGGCTAGTGCGACGCGGCCCGAGTCGATGGTCGCCTCGATCGAGTGCACGCGCCGCACGTAGGCCAGGACTTCGACCTGTGCTGCCGTCGCCAGGAGCTTACGAGCGATGGCACCGGCGGCCACGCGTCCGATCGTCTCGCGCGCCGAGGCTCGTCCACCACCTTGCCAGTTGCGGATCCCGTACTTGGCTTCATAGGTGAAGTCGGCGTGCGACGGCCTGTAGGTGTCTTTGAAATCGGCATAGGCCGACGGGCGGGCATCGGTGTTGCGTACCAGGATGGCGATGGGCGTGCCGAGTGTCTGACCCTCGAAGAGGCCGGAGAGAATCTCGGCGCGATCCGGTTCGTCACGTGGTGTGGTGATCTTGCTCTGTCCGGGCCGCCGCCGATCGAGGTCGCGTTGGATCTCTTCGACCGTCAACGGCAGCCGTGGCGGGCAGCCGTCGACGACGACGCCGACGCCACCGCCGTGCGACTCGCCGAAGGTGCTGATGCGGAACAGATGGCCGAGGATCGAACCCATGAACGGAGTGTACGAAAGCCAAGGGATGGCGACAAGCCGAAG
>JACQEN010000138.1 GCA_016200585.1 Deltaproteobacteria bacterium | reverse complement strand
CGTTTGATCAGCTCCAGCGCCAAAGCAAACTTCTCTTCGAGAGTCAATTTCTCTCTCGTTCTCATAACGTCCTCCCAACAAAGGGTGCGCAGATTGCCCGCGAAACTGCTTGTGTCATTGAAGCAACGCCGTCCAAACAACGACCTTCACGCGCTCACTTCGTCGTAGAGCTGCTGCATTGCCTCGACCATGCGCTGGGTCGAAAAGGACTCGGCATGCTGCCGAGCCGCCGCCGCAAACCTCTTCCGCATGCCAGCATCCCGCAACAGCTGGCGTGACCGTTCGACGAATCCGGCACAATCCCCGCTCGCGAGAATAAAGCCATCGACGGAATCGCAAATCAGGTCGCGCGCACCACCGACGTTGGTGGCGATTGCCGGTACTCCACTTGCCATCGCCTCCAGAACTACGTTGGGCATCCCTTCCCAGCGCGAGGTCAACCAAAACAGTGACGCGCCGCGGAGCACTGTCTCTACGTTGTCGATCTCACCCATGAGCTCGGTGCAGGATGCGATCCCCAATTGCTGCGCTTGCGCCGCGAGTTGGGTGCGTAGCGGTCCGTCGCCGATGATGACGAAGCGCAGTCCTGGAAACTCCCGTACGAGCTCGGCCGCTGCGTCGAGAAACAAAGCATGATTCTTCTGCTCGACCATCCGCCCGATGGTGACGATCGGACCGATCGACTGCTCGTTCGGCTCAGCCGGATGGAACCGCTCGGTATCGATACCGTTGAAGACGACCCGAATCCGGTCCTTGGGCGCTGCGTAGTGACGTTCGATATAGGTCCCGACGTCAGCAGAATTTACGACGATCGCCCGACTGCGCCGGAAGGCCACGACGTTCGCGAGCTGGTTCAGGCGTCCCTGAACCTTGCGATTGCGAGCCGAAGTGACCAGCACGGCGGATGGCCGTCGAAGCTGCGCCAATCCGGCTGCCGCGTTGGCCAAGAACAACCACGAATGGATGATGTCGATACGCTCACTAGCGAAGCAACTCGCCAGACTGAAGAGCCGCCGCAACGCTGTCCCCTCGATGATGTGCAGCGGAACGCCCACCTCACGCAACGCCGCACCGTACGGTTCGCTTTTTCCCGAAAGGCAAAAGACAAGCGGCTCAAATCGTTGGCGGTCCAGGCGCCGCGCCACCTGCACGAGCTGCCCTTCCGCACCGCCGCGCGTGAGCTGACCAATGACGAGCGCCACGCGGCGCGGGCGCGTCGGGCTCACGCGTGTCGGCGCAGAGCGGCATCCGCCAGCTCCGCCGGGTCCGCCTCTGTATCGTCCGGCCGCATCGCCAGCATGCGCGCCGGCACACCACCGACAATCGAATAGGGAATAACGTCCGTTGTCACCACAGCTCCTGCAGCGACGATTGCCCCCTGCCCGATCGTCACTCCCTTGAGCACGCGTGCGCCGCAGCCAATCCAAACGTCATCGCCGACGAGGATCGGCCCGACGGTCTTGGGTTGTCGTCGTATGGGTATCTTGCGCGTCGCAAAGCCGTGGTCTTCGGCGATCAAGGAGGCATTGTGCGCGACGAGAACGTTGCGTCCGATGGTCAGACCGCTGAAGCCATCGAGAAAACAGTTCTCACCAACCATGCTGCCACTGCCGATGCTGACACCTTCCGGAAACCAAATGGTCACGTTGTCGCGAAACCAGACCCAGCCTTCGATGCGCCGCAGAAACAGCTTCAAGACGGCCCAGCGGGCAACGTCGCCGCCGAGCATCGGCAGGTACTTCACCAATCCGTAGACGGTGTGAAAGGTTAGGTACCAGATGGCCCGGCCGATCTTCATGCGCGACCCTCTGGGTCAGGCCCCGAGCGGCGTGCGGGCCAGACATAAGAGCGAGACGCCGACCGGAAGGTCCCAACGCTTGATGAGGTGCGCCTCCATGCCGAACAAGCGGCCAAGCAGCGTATTGACCGGTCCCGGCTTGTTCATTGAAAAGTCGGAGATCACCTCGCCATTCTTTTCGGGCACCACACGCCGGAACAGGCGTACCGCGGCGACCACCGGGAACAACAACGTGTTGAGGTGTGTGAAACGACGAATTTCCAATCCCTGTTCGCGAAACAGTTGAGCCAGATCGGGGCCACTGTAGCGCCGCTTGTGATGGTTGATGGTGTCCTGCCGGCCCCACATCCAAGGACTGGCCGGCACCGTCACCAACACGTGCCCACCCGGGCGACAAACTCGTGCTAGCTCGTGGACACAAGCTCGATCGTCATCAATGTGCTCGATCAGATCGAAAGCAGTAATCACGTCGACGGTCCCGGTTTTAAACGGCAGTGCAGTGACGTCACCGCGTAAAACCGGAACCGATGTACGTTGGCGTGCGTAGCGCGCTGCCGCCGCACCCCAGTCAAGCCCGATCGCCCGTCCGTAGCCCGTCAGGAAGTTGAGGTTTGCCCCCGTGCCGCATCCAAGATCGACGAGCAACGAATCGTTCCCCAATTCCAACGACCGCAAGATCTTGTCGAAGATCGCTCGACGCCCTTCGAACCACCAATGCGTGGCTTCGATTTGGGCGTACTCCTCGTAGAACGTTTCTTCCATATCCGATGCAGATCTTTCGTTTCTAGCCTTCCGCGACACTCAGCCGGCGCGGATTCGACACCGCTTCTTTTGGAAATCCGATCTCTTCCTTCACAACATAGAGCGGTCGCCGCTTCACTTCATCGAAGATGCGCCCGACGTATTCACCGAGAATGCCCAACGAAATGAGCTGCACCCCGCCCAAGAACAGAATCACCACGATGGTCGACGTCCATCCCAGCAGAAGATCGCGGCCGAAAAATACCCTCAGAGATAGAAAGTAGACAATCAACAAAAATGCTACCAGCGAAATCGCGAAACCAAGTTGCGTGACCATACGCAACGGAACGAATGAGTAGGACACGACCCCGTCGTACGCCAACTTGAAAAGCTTACTGAGGGGATACTTCGATTGGCCGGCGAAACGTGGCTCGCGATCGTACTCGAGACCAATCTGTTTGAATCCAACCCATGCGCGGATGCCGCGCACGAAGCGATTGCGTTCCGGCATCTCGTTGAGCAGATCGACCACGCGCCGGTCCATGATCGCAAAGTCGCCGGCGTCCAGCGGCATGTCGACATACGACATCGACCGCAGCAAGCGATAGAAGAGCCGATACGCCCCGCGCTTGAAAACGTTTTCTTTGCGCGTGCGGCGGATGGCGTAAACCACATGATAGCCGTCACGCCAGCGCTGCATCAGTTGCGGGACGATCTCCGGCGGATCCTGCAGATCGCCGTCGATGACCGCAACGGCTTCGCCGGACGCATAGTTCATGCCGGCCGTAACGGCGGTTTGATGTCCAAAGTTGCGAGAGAAGCTGAGAACTCGAACCTTGGAATCACTCTCGGCCAGACGCCGCAGATGCTCGAGCGTGCCGTCACGGCTGCCATCGTCGACGAAGATGATCTCATACGGCTCACCGGTGCTCGTAAGCGCGTCGCTCGCCCGCTTGTAGAATGCCGGCACGGTTTCCTCTTCGTTGAAGACGGGGACAACCAACGAGATCGTCGGCCGGCCGCCTGAATGTCCTGGTCCTGTCATCAGTCCTTCGTAGTCGCTTGTCCGTAGATCGTGATTTCCGGGTTGAGGCTGTTGATGTGAGGAGAAATGAATAGCGGATTGGTTCGGAATCGTTCCAAGCGCCGGTAGCCGAGTTGCTCGCCGTGCAAGGCCGCAAAAAACGCCTGCGCCGCTTGGGAATCGGAAAAGACCGGGTCGCCGGGTTTCCAGTCTTTCGCGTAATGTCCGGTCAAGCCGGCGCGACCGCCGCCACTGAGCACCACGTAGTCGGGGTGCCGCTCGTTGAAGCGCGTTATACTGCGTTCGCTGACCGGAATGCGTTTGACCTCGATCTCAGAGCTGAATCGAGGAAGATACGTTGAGGGCTGGTACACCTCGATACGCACCCCCGGCTTTGTCCTCTCCGCCAACCAACTTTCGGCAGCGTAGCGCGGGTCGCGCAGCAAGAGCCGGGTGACATCGATCCCCGGCAACAGTGCCAGAACCAGGGCCGCAGCCGCAACGCTGCTTACAGGGTGCGGAAGCTGCCGCAACATCCCGCGCAGCGCTGCAACTCCGGCCGCAGCCAGCAGTAGCAGGGCATAGAGCAACGGCATTGTGTAGCGCACGGGGACAAGCTCCAGAGCACGCAGCGACAGGATGTGATACATCACAGCCAGCAGCAGCAACGACATCGTTGCACGCCGATACTTCCACAGCCCTAGAACCAGGCCGGCCAGGCTCAGGCAAGCAACCGGCCAGGTGACACCCTGAATTGCTACTTCTATCACCTTGGTCGCGTGCTGCAGCTCGTGCGCCAGCGAGAAGCCCTTCGGAACCTGAACCATGAACTGGTACGGAGCATACTTCTGACGAACTTCTGCCGGCAGCGTTCCCAACAGGAAGCGCCAGCGGTTCAGGTATCCCGCCGGATTCCACCAGACGTTGCCGATCGCCAGCGTTACCGCCAGAAATGCTGCGAGCGCTACCGCAGCGTGGCGCGCAAGCGCCGCACCTTGGAACGGTCGCCGGCCGGCACGCCACAGCAGCCACACCAGTGGTATCGGCGCCAAGGCCCCTATGCTCTGTTCCTTGGTCAGTAGAGCCATGGCTGCCGCCGCGCCGACAACCGCCGTCGCTACCCGCGAGTCGCGCCGCGCGCTTTGCAAACTCGCGGTCAAGGCAAGCGCGATCCAGAACAAAACCGGCACATCGACATTCGACGTGTGAGCGTAGAACACCAGGGGATAACACCCGGCAGTCAAGAGCCCCGCCGCCAGACCGGCTGTCGCTTCGAACAACTCCGCCGCCGTTAGATAGGCAAGTCCGACCACCGCTGTTCCCATCAGGGCACTGACGAATCGTGTCAACAACGCCAGCCGTTCCAGCGCAACCTCCGGGTGCTTGAAACCGTACGGGTACACCGCGGCCGGCCGGCTGAGCTGGCCGCTGACACGCAGCCACGCCAGGTACGGCAGCTGAGCAGCAAGCAAGAGCTGCGGATGCGCCAGCGGATACTTGAAATAGAACCATCCAGAGCTCCAACGCTCGCCGAAAAAGGCGTGCTTCCCTACGGCCAGCGGTGTGAGCGGCTGAATGGCGTCGGCCGCCCAGGTTCGATTGTCGTTCGGCAACCCCCAGCGCATGCCGACGGAGTTGAGGCTCAGACTTACCAGCAAGACCACCGCAAGCCATCCACGCCTCCCCGCGGCCGTGGCCTCGACGCTAACAGCTTTCGGCCGCATCATGCTGTCGCGCCACTGGATCGATCGGTGTCATCATACCCGCGAGCCGTGTCCCATCCAGGATACGTCCACGCATGTCCTGAGGCACCGCCAGCCCCAGATAATGCAGGATCGTCGGTGCGACGTCCAGGATATCGCAATCCAGCAGTTCTGCCGACATCCCTGCCGCACCGCCCGGACGCAGAATCAAGATACCGTCCCAATCGTGGTTGGCACCGTCCATTCTGGCGTCGTTCGAGTCGACGTAAATCGACTCGTGGCCAATGCTGCCGATGGCGCGCCAGGCCAGGTCGCCGAAATAGACGAGCAGGTCGGGCGCAATGCCATTGGTTTCCGCATAGAGTGTTTGCGGCCGGTGAGCATGTGACTGCAAATCCCGGCCCTGCGGGTCGCACAAAGACGCAATTCTGGCGATCAGCTCGTCGCGCAGGGCCTCGTACTCTTCACTTGCCACAATGCCTTGCGGTTCGCGCCCCTTCCGGTTGATGAAGATTCGGCCGCAGTAGCCCCCATCTCCCCAAGCCCTGGTCCGTGACCAATCGATCTGTTCCATCTTCAGCGGCCCGGCATGCATCGGCTCTTGATGCACGCACAAAAGCCCACAGCGCCGCAGCCATTCATTGATGGCGATACCACCCTCCATGCGCCGAGCGCCGTGATCGGAAACGACAAGCACAGTCGCCTCGTCGCCGATCACATCCAAGAGCCCTCCGACCTGTCGATCGAGAAAGCGATAGTAATCGATCATCGCCGACGTGAATCGGTTCCCGGGCTGCTGCCGCGGATCATCCGCATCGCAGTAGTTCCAAAACCCGTGATGCAACCGATCGGGCCCCATCTCAACCATCATGAACAAATCCCACGGCTGCGTTTCAAGCAGGTGTTGGGCAAGTCGAAAGTGTTTGCGCGTCTTGTCGTAGATCTGCTCGAGCAAGACGGCCTTGTCGCCGCCACGATATTCGCCGACGTCGAAGACATAGTCGGGAACTACCGCTTCAATCTCGGTTTGCAACGACGCCGGGTGGGTGAACGATGCGCCTTTGGGAGTAAGGAAGCAGCTCACCGCAACGCCGTTCACGCAGGGGGGAGGGTACGTCTGCGGCACACCCAAAATGATCACATCGCGCTTTGCCTGCGAAGCAATGTCCCACACTTTGGCTTCCGACGTGCTGCGGGCGTGCACCAGGCTCAAATCGTCGTATGCGAAACTGCGGCGATTGCGAAAACCGTAGAGCCCGAGTTGTCCGGGGTCCTTTCCCGTCACCATCGACGCCCATGCCGGCACCGTTATGGGTGGATGTGTGCTCCGCAGTGCCCCCCAGAGCCCTTGACTCATCAACCGACCCAGGTTCGGCAACTGACCGCGCCAGCGATCGAATACGAGACGCGGCGGCACACAGTCCAACCCGATCACGGCGACGCGCGGCGCTCGACGCCGCCGATCGTTCCCCACATTTTCAGGACTTCGCCCCAACCGCCGCCTCTGCAATCTCCTCCTCCGGAATCTCGAAGGCATCGGCATCTGCAAGCCAATCAAACAACTGGCGGCGCAGCACGTCGGCGCGCTGCGTATCGTGCTCGATCAGGTTGGTACATTCACCCGGGTCCGCAGCCACATCGTAGAGCTCATTGACCTCGTCCGAACGCCAAATGAATTTCTCGCGACGGGTGCGAATCGCCTTCATGCGAACGTCCTCTTCGCCAGCCGAGCTTTCCGCCCCCGGTGTACGCTCAGGGTATGGACGAAATCGTTCCGCAATCACAAAGCTCGGACCGGGTGTGGCGCGTTCCGCCGCCAATAGGGTGCGGCCGCGTGGAAATGCTACCGCCGAAAGGCCCAACAGCGAGCATACGGTCGGCGCAATGTCCGTCGTTTGAGCCAACTCGTCGATTACGAACCCCTGCGGGACAATCGAAGGACAGCGCAACAGCAGCGGAACACGAAGCAAGGTATCGCTTAAACCCGAGGCGTGCCCGACGACACCTTGTTCCCCGAGACTTACACCGTGATCGGCTGTCACTACCACCAAGGTGCGTTCCCAAACGCCGCGGGCCCGCAACGAGCTGACCGTCTCGTTGACGCAGTGGTCGACATAGCGCAAGGCGCCGTCGTACAGGTCGCCCAAGATCGTTCTGTCCTCAGGGCTCACCGAGGCGGGGGGTCGACTCCATTGTCTCGCCTTCGAATTCACTTCGAGGGCCCGAGGAAAATCGACGCGCCCCCCGAGGAACTGACGCGCAAACTGTGGCGGCGTTTGTATCGGGAGCCGCGCCTCATTGTAGTGCAGGTAGGCAAAGAAGGGCTTGTCCGCTTCACCCAGCCAACGAGCAAAGGCGAGGTTGGTCCGGCGCGCCCCACCATCGCTACGCCGCAGCAGACGATCCGCAGCCCGACGTCCAAAGCTCACGGCGCGCATGGCCAACTGATTCTGGAAGCGCTGCGTAACGAACGCATCGAAGCCGCGTCCCAGCCCGTTCTCCGGGGCGACGTTGGGATTCGTGCAGAAAGCTGCGGTGCGGTACCCCGCCGCCCGCAGAACCTCCGCGAGCACCGGATGGTGCGCCAGCAAGGTCGGATGCTCCGAGGTCGCACCGTGCGTAACCGAATGAAGACCGGTGAAGACAGCCGCCAGCGCTGCCAACGTGGTTGGTGCGACTGCCGTCATATTCGAGAAGCGCACGCCCTCGCGCGCCAGCTCGTCAAGGAACGGCGTCGTTTGTCGATCGTAGCCGTAGCAGGACATGTGATCCGCGCGGACCCCGTCCAACACGATCAGCAGTACGTTGATCGGATCGCCCATCTCAGCCCCCAGGTGCCCGTCCGCCTCAGAGTTTACAGAGCCAGGTCCAGAATTCCTTGTTGTAGAGGTCAGGATTGCGCGCCAGGCGCATACGGAACGACAGCACCAGATCGTCCCAAACGCCGGCCCCGGTGACCCCTTGATACACCAGCGTCGCCGGAAACTTGAGCCGCAGGTTCCAGGTTTCCGGCACTCCGCGGTACACCCAGTCGTTCTTACGCGTGAAATCGATCACCCAATTTCCACCGTGTGGTCCGTCGACAATCCACCAGGTGACGATGTTGACGCGCGGAGCGATACTCGGGTCGGCCTTGAGCAGGCCGTTGAAGTAGGAGTCGAATTGCTCGTACAGATCGGCCGGAGCCGCCGGTTCACTGGCAAAGCACTCGGCGATCTGTGCCCGATGCCTCTCACTGAGCTCGGAAATGTGCTGCATGCGGCGACTCCAATCCGGCGCCGGCTTCAAGCGTTCGAGGCCACGCTCCATCGTCCACACATCACCGGGATTCATTTGCAGCCCTTCGACTTCCGGAGCGTCGCGGCGGAGGCGGTCGATCGCATCCTGCGGCGTATTGACGTAGTGCGGGGTATTGAGCTCGATCTGGTCCGGAGCCAACAGAGCAAAGTTTCCCGCCGCCGGCACAGCCCTCTTGGCATGCAGCAGCTTTGCCCAGCTGACGAACTCGTCAACGTGCGATTCTTTCGATGCCTTCCAACGCTCGATCTTCGATTCCATTGGGAACTCGAAGCATCCCGGATATTGACTGGCACCGGTAAACGTCAGAAACGCCAAATCGATCTTCTCACTCTCGCCGAGTCGCGAAAGCGTCGCGTCATCGAGATGGCAGTCGTTGACGTTGAGCACGGTCGTCCCGTTCGCCTTGACCAAAATCGCACTGTCATCCCAGGGGCGATCCGGTGCGATCAGCCGCACCGTCAAGCCGCTCGCATTGAGCTCATGCGTCTGACCAAAGTCGAGCTCGATGACGTCATGAAAACCGATCGCCTTGATACGCTCATAGAACCGACGCCGTTTGAAGCGGGCGATGATGACTTTGACCCGTTTGTCGAGCTGCCGAAGGGTCGGAGGATCGAAATGGTCCGGATGTTCATGCGAGATGTACAGGAAGTCGATCTTCGGAAGATCGCGGATCGTCGTCTCCAAGGGTGGATAGTGCCACCAGGTGCCATGGTACGTCGGATCGACCATCCACGGGTCCATCAGGATCCGCGTTCCCTCCGACTCCATGATCATGCAAGCG
>JACQEN010000137.1 GCA_016200585.1 Deltaproteobacteria bacterium | reverse complement strand
GAATCTCGCCAATCTCATCGAGGAAGATCGTACCGCCGTCGGCGAGCTCGAAGCGTCCGATGCGACGGTCTGTGGCTCCCGTGAAAGCGCCCCTTTCATGGCCGAAGAGCTCGCTCTCGATCAGTCCGATGGGCAACGCGGCACAGTTCACCTTGATCAAAGGTCGCTGACTACGCGTGCTGCGGGCGTGAATGGCGCGCGCGATCAATTCCTTGCCGGTGCCGCTTTCACCGAGAATCAGAACCGTCGAGTCGGTATTTGCCACCAGCTCCACTTGCCGCAGCACGCTCGTCAGGGCCGTGCTCTGACCGACGATCTCCTCGAAGTTGTGCGCCGCCTTGATCTCCTCTTGCAGATACGCGCTCTGCAAGCGTAGTCGATTCTGCTCGCTCTCCAAGCGGCGGCGCTCCTCGAGGTCGCGGATGGTGATCGTCCACAAGCGCTGGCCGGCTACCTGAGCACACGACAGCGTCCCTTCGAACTCGAACTCCTCACCGTCGGCTCGGATCGCTTTGAGTCCGGGCTCGCTGATACTGAATTGCCGGATTCCGGCTCGAATTTCCTCGAAAGCTCGACCCAGCGACGCGGCGCTTTCCGGGATCGTAAAGCGCATGACGTTGGTCCCGAGGGCGTCGGTGACATTGCAACGCAGGACCTTTTGCGCCGCCGGATTGAACAGCCGGATCAATCCTTCGTCGTCGGTGACGATGAAAGCGTCGAGCGCCGATTCGATGATCGCCGCAAGCCGCGCTTCGCTGGCGCGCAACGCCAGGTCGACACGCAGACGCTCGAGCTCCGCGGCGGCACGGGTGCCGAAGATCCGCATGATCTCCACGGCGCGACGGCCGTCCGGCATCGGTTTGTCGTCGATGATGGCGAGATGCCCGACGACCTTGCCGGCCGAATCAAGCAGCGGCACACCGCCGTAGCTCTCCGCTTGCCAGTCGGCCAGCCCGGTGTCCTTGGGGAAGCGCGCCTGCAGGTCGCACGCATGGTGCGCGACCTCGCCGTTGAGCACCGCTTCGCACGGCGTGCCCTCGAGCGGAACTTCGAAGTTGGGCAGAAACGCGCCGCGCCCCCACACCGCCAATGTGCGGAACGTTTGTCCGCTGGCGCTGATCTCGGTAGCAAAGGCGTACGGCACACCCAGCGCTTCGGCGAGATGCTGCACCAGCGAAGGAAAGAAGCGGTCGCCGGTCTGCGCTTCCACACCGCGAACGATGGCGGCACGCGTCGCCTCGGCTTGTTTGCGTTCGATGAATTCCTTCTCGAGTGTCGCATGCGCTTGCGCCAACTTGGCAGTACGCTCCTGGACCATGCGTTCCAGGTCGTCATGCGAACGGCGTAGGATGTCCTGCGCGCGCTTGAGGTCCGTCACATCACGCGACAATGCAAGCAGGCGCTGCGGCTGTCCGCTGGCGTCACGGATCGGACTGACGACGACGTCGAACCACATCGGACGTTTATTCTCGAGGGTTTCGAAGTAGCCAATGAAACGCCCGACTTCACCGCTGCGTGCCGCCGCCACCGCCGCTTGCGCCTGTTGCCGGTCCTCGCCCGTCCAGAAGTCGATCCACGAGTTGCCGAGGAACGGCACCAGGTCACAAATCTCCAGCACCTCCATGCCGCCGGCATTCATCGACAGCAGGCGGCCGTCCAAATCGAGCATCTTGATGCAATCGCGGCTGCACTCGATCATCCGCGTCTTCAGCTCTTCACTCGAACGCAGCGCCTCCATCATGGCGCTGGTTTCCGCCGTGGTGCGCGTCAACTCGGCGGCGATGCGCCGCAGCTCCAGTTGCGCGACGACTTGGCGGCTGAGGATTCGCAGGGCGTCGATCTGCCGCGCCGACAGCTGCCGCGGCACGCGATCGATGACGCACAAGGTGCCGAGCGCTTGCTGGTCGGCTGTCCACAGCGGAGCGCCGGCGTAGAAGCGGATGTTGGGGTCGGCGTTGACCAGCGGGTTGGCGGCAAAGCGCTCATCGGCCAGGGCGTCGGGAACCACCAGGACGTCTGCTGTCCGCAGCGCATGGGCGCAGAAGGCGACGTCGCGCGGGGTCTCACGCGTGCTCAAGCCGACCTTGGCTTTGAACCATTGACGATTGGCGTCGATCAGACTCACCAAGGCAATCGGCGTTTCGCAAATGCGCGCCGCGGCAATCGCCAGGTCGTCGAAGTCGGCCTCCGGCGGCGTATCGAGAATTGCGTATCGTTGCAGAGCGAGCAGTCGCTCGGTTTCGTCGGGTACAAGCGGAGCGTTCATCGATGGCTTATGATTGTGCCTTCACGGCCTTGTCTCTTTGCGCCTCGGCGGGAGCGATCCCTTTCGAAGGAACGTATACCACCGAGAACGCAATCGCGTCGACGTAAATCAAGGCTGGTAAAGCAAGCCCGGCTATTCCCCGTTCGCCGGGGCGGGAGACACACTCGAGGGTTCCGCCCAGATGGGCTCGTCGGCGCGCTGGCTGCGCAGCAGGTTGCCGTCGACGCCGCCGGCGTGGGCCTGCTCGGGCACCTGCACCTCGAAGCGATAACGTATACCCGGAAGGAACTTGCTCGGGTCATTCGCCGCGATCGTGACCACGTCGCTTGGCGGCGCCTCCCACGAGAAGCGCGCGTGCTCTTTGGTCGCGGCGACGAAGATCACCGTGTGCATGAGACAGGGTTTGCATTGAGCGCCGTCCGGACACGGCGGACACAGGTACGAGTCGACGACGTAGCCCTCGAAACGTACGCGCCGCTCCCACGGCGGCGCCGTGCGTAGTTGCCCGAGGTCGATGTTCAGCGCCGGCAATCGGTCGGCAACCGGCTCGCCGTGCGCGACCGGGGCTGGCTGCGTTGCAGGAACCGGCGTGTTGGCCGGCGGCGCAGGCTCTTCGTCGCAGCCCATGATCTTGATCCACGTACCGTCGGGATCCTGCCGCACACACTTCTGATGCTCGCGCAACTGCTCGGCGTTTTCTTGGCCGAACGGGAACTCGTGAATGCTGCCGCCTGCCGTGTGGGTAAAGTGGGCAAAGGCGGATACGGCGATGTAGGAGCGTCCGGGCCCCGGGTGAAACCCGACTTCGAACGGAAAGCTCTGGCCGGGATGTAGAGCATTCAGCTGCACGACGAGCTTGTTGTCCGGGTCGACGCGCATGTGGTCGTCGCCGTACACTTCGATGCGGATGTCGGTTGCGTCTTCACCGACGGTCACGACGACCGTTGCCCGGCCGCCGTCCGCAGCGACTGCGGCAGGAAATTCGACGTCGGTGAAAATCGGCCACGATGGTTGGGTGGCATGGGCGGCAGCAGCAATCAACGAGAACAGACAGAACCACGGGGCACGCATGTCGCGTCGCTACCACAATCCTCCACGCAATGGAGCAGGGGGGGAGGGATCTGCAATTGACCTACTTAGTTGACCAAGTTACCTTGGCGTGATGAAGACCATGCTGGTTTCCGATTTCAAAGCGAAATGCATTGGAGTCCTCAAGGAAGTTGAGCGTTCCGGTGAGCCGGTCGTCGTGACTCTGCGCGGCCGGCCGATGGTGCGGGTGGAGCGCTTCGCCAAAGAGGGACGACCCAAGCAACTTGGGGTTTTGAAAGGCAGCATGCGAATCCGGCGCGATCTTGTGCGCAGCGACTCAAGCGCTGATTGGGAGATGTTGAAGTGAAGTTGCTGCTCGATACGCACGTTTGGATCTGGTCGCAGGAAGATCCAGATCGTCTCGGGTCACAGGCCAAACGGTTGCTCGTCGGGTCAGACAACGAGAATTACGTGAGCACGATTTCAACTCTGGAATTGGCGCGCTTGGTAGCAAGCGGTGCGGTCGCCGTCTCGATTCCCCTCCGCGAATGGGTTGAACGCGGATTACACGCGCTGCAAGCGCATACCGTAGCGGTTTCACACGACATGGCCATGGAGGCCTACGCTCTCCCTGAGCCGTTTCACAAGGATCCGGCCGACCGGTTGCTTGTAGGCGCAGCGCGCTGTCTCGATCTCATTTTCGTGACGGCGGACGAACGGATTCTTTCCTACCGCGGGGTTCGCAGCAAGGATGCGCGACGCTGACTGGCCCTACTGTCCGGCAGCGTGATTCACCAGCGGAACGTACGGCCGGCAGATCTGGCCGCGCAACGACGGACACGGCGGGTAGCCTGCCGGCACCTGAATCCCGTCGACCACAGGCAGAACGATGGACGACGGTTTGTCCGGCGCGTGTGCGACCATGTGGAAGATGTCGCGACCGTAGTCGGGGTTCTCGTACGCCCACAGCGGTGAGTCGCGACCCGGCGTATCGATGATCAGCCGCAGACGTGAACCGGCGCGGAAGGGCTGCGAGAAGGGTCGGATGGGCACCTTGACCTCGATGAATTGGCCCGGCGTCAGCGGACGGAAGTCGGCCTCGCTAAACGTGTAATCGATGTGGAACTCGTCTGACATCGTCGTGTCGATCTTGCGATGGCCGGCGCGCAGTACACCCGACTGAACGATGACCTCGGTGCCGTCGGGTTGTACCTGCGTCAGGGTGACCTCGATGTTCGCGTCGGCGGCTTCGCTGGCGAACCACAGATCGGCGTAACCGCCGTTGCCGGCGACGACGGTGTCTTCGGCGAATGGCTCGGTGAGATACGAAAGCCCGTAGCCGTCGGCCAGCGGCGGCCAATCGAATTGAATCATCGGATAGATGAAGTCGTAGGCCCCTGTCGTGCTGTAGGTGATGGGGCCTGCCGCCGGGTCGTGTTGATACTTGTCGACCAAAGCGGCGCTCGGCGTATTGTCCGTCAGGGTGTTGTCCGCGCCGAGATACCAGCGTCGCGCTTGCGCCGCCGGCGGCCAACTCGGGAAGTCGGCTTCGAAGCGCGCTACCGGCGCGCCGGGTACGGAAGCGGACGAGCCGCCGACTTCGAACAGCACGCGCACCGACTGCTCGGCTTCGTAGGCTGCCAGGGCTTGACCGTAGTCGGTGTAGTTCGGAAACCGGTCGGGCTCGAACCCCAACCCTTTTACGTGAAAGAACCCTTCGAAGGCGGCTGGTGCGAGGGTACGCGTCAAAGCGTCGATGCGGGGAATGCGTTTGGCGACGTAGAACTCGAGGAACTCGAACCAACGGGTGATCGCCGTGGGGCTGTACCCGTCCGGATGACGGCCGTTGAAGACGAGGAACTTCTTGGTCGGCGCCTCACGGAATTCGTCGAGCAGGTTGGCGAACAACGAGCCGGTCTGCTCGTCCTGCCAGCCACCGGTCAGAAACACCGGAACGTTGATCTTGCGTACCAGAAGATCGAGGCGGCGATCGTCTTCGTCGGGCGGATAGAATTCGAGCAGGCGGCCGAAGTGCTCGAAGTCGATGTTCTGCGTGCGTAACACCTGGTTCTCGGCGCAGGTCATATCGCCGCCGTCGATGCGCTTCTGCACCCAGCCGCTGCCGCCCGGGGCCGATTCGCGATCGCGCTCCGCGATCCATTGACGCGTAAATCCCGAGTTGTACACACCGCCCGGCCATTGCTCGCGCCACGGATCTTCGATGACCGACAGCGGAGTGATTGCGGCCAAGTGCGGCGGGCGTGTCGAAGCGACATAGAGCTGGCTGATACCGGAGTAGGACAACCCGATCATGCCGACTTGATTGTGCATGACCCACGGTTGGCGTGCGACGGCTTCGATGATGTCGTAACCGTCGGCCTGCTGGGCCGGGTTGAAGACGTCGAACGAACCGCCCGAGCAACCGGTACCACGCATGTTGACGCCCACGGTCGCAAAGCCGAGGAGGCCGGCGATCATCGTCCCCGGTTCCGGCGAGTCCGGATTCGACGGCCCATAGCCGGAGTACTCGATGACGGTCGGATACGGCGGCGCCTTGGCGCCGCCCGGGAAACGAACGGTGGCGCTCAGTTTCACGCCGTCGCGCATTTCGATGTAGGTGAAGCCTTTGTCCAGATGCTGCGCGTCGTAAAAGCTGTCCGGCGGCACGTCGTCGCGACTCAAGACATGAAACGGCGCCGACTGCTCGATCGGGGCGATGCTCTCGTTACGGATGAAGTAGCCTGAGCCGCCCTTCAGCGTGCGGCCCCTGGTGGTGTTGACCTTGACGCTGTTGCCGGTTTCGACGACCTCGTATTCGTCGGGAACGTAGGCAAACACCGCCTGGCCGAACGTATCGGTGATCAAGCCGAGCATCTTGCGGCCCTGCGGACTGTAGAGAACCAGCGTCGCCTTGGGCGGGGCGTTGGTGACGGTCACCTGTTCGACCCCCGGTGAGACCGTGAAGGTCGCCGCAACAGTCGGCACCGTCCCACCCTCGCCGTCGTCGCCGCATCCCGCAGCGAGCAGCGAAAAAATCAACAAACCGAAACAGCAACGAAACGTGCGCATCGCGAGTGATTTCACTTGGCCCCTCTTGGACGAGAAAGATTGAGGCGCGGACATTAGCGGATTGATCTGCGGGAGAGAAGCAAATCCATCGATCCCTCGATCGATACCTGGATCCGTCAAGGCCGGCAGGGGGCCACACGTCCGCGCCAAAGCATTGCGTTGCGACGGCGCGCGACTTAGGCTCCGGCCCCTGACGTTTGCGCCATGACCGCGTTGATCGAAGCCAAGAATCTCAAGAAGCACTTCCCGGTGCGCGGCGGATTTTTTGCGCCCAAGCTGTTTGTCCACGCCGTAGACGGCGTCGATCTCAGCGTGCGTAGCGGCGAAACGCTCGGCGTCGTCGGTGAGTCGGGTTGCGGCAAGTCGACCCTCGGCCGCTTGTTGCTACGACTGATCGAACCGAGCGCCGGCGAAGTCTGGTTTGGCGGCGAGAACTTGCTTGCGCTCAACGCTACGGAGCTGCGCCACAAGCGTCGCGAGATGCAGATCATCTTTCAAGATCCGTACGGATCGCTCAATCCGCGCATGCGCGTCGGCAGCATCATCGGCGAGGGCCTGGAGATCCACAAGCTGGCGAGCGGTGCTGAGAAGAAGCGGCGCGTGCTCGAGCTTCTCGAACGCGTCGGGCTGCGGCCCGAGGCCTACGAACGCTACCCGCACGAGTTCAGCGGCGGACAGCGCCAGCGCATCGGCATCGCCCGAGCCCTGGCCGTGCAGCCCAAGCTGATCATTGCCGACGAGCCGGTATCGGCGCTCGACGTCTCGATTCAGGCGCAGATCATCAACCTGCTTCAGGATCTTCAAGAGGAGATGGGGTTGACGTATGTGTTCATCGCCCACGACCTGCGCGTCGTCGAGCACATCAGTCACCGTGTCGCGATCATGTACCTCGGCAAAGTCGTCGAGTTGGCCGAGAGTACCGAGATCTACCGCAACCCGCGCCATCCCTACACGCGGGCGCTGCTGTCGGCGGTGCCGAATCCCGACCCGACCAGGAAACACGAACGCATGCTTTTGCCGGGAGACGTACCGAGCCCGATCTCTCCGCCGCCCGGATGCGCTTTCCATCCACGTTGTCCGTTTGCGGAGGAACGCTGCCGGCACGAGACGCCGAGGCTCGCGACTGGTAAGGATGGACACGCGGTTGCCTGCCACGTCTTTCCGGCGTGAGTGTGCAAAGCAGCTGAGGAGGATAGAGTGGCATTTTGGAAGAAGAACGAAGAGGTCCTGAACGTACCTGGCGCCAAGCCCGCGCCTGCCGCCGGCACCACGGCTGCAAAGGCAGCCACACCGGGGAAAGCAGCAAGCCCCGAGAAAGCGGCGACGCCACCCAAGCCTCCCAGCAACTTTGCCGACAATGTCGTTGCACCGGTTGCGGCGATCCGCCCCTCGCTCGATCGTGATACCACCGTCACCGGCAAGCTGAGCTTCAATGCTCCGACCCGCATCGACGGCAAATTGCATGGCGAGGTGCGCGCCAACGACCTGCTAATCATCGGCGAGGAAGCGTTCGTGGAGGGATTGGTGCAAGCCGCCAAACTGGTCATCCTCGGTGAAGTGCGCGGCGATGTGCAGGTACAAGAACGGGTCGAGATCGGTATCACCGGACGCGTTACCGGCGCCATCAAGACACGCAATCTCGTCGTCCTCGAAGGCGGTACGGTGAACGCGGATTGCAGGGTCACAGGGGCATAGGACCCGCAGCTTCGTCGCTTCGGGTAAGACATCTTGATCCCATCCGCGGCGACCACCCCCCTGTCCCCCTCCTTGGTAAGGAGGGGGCAAGCCAGTTCTACGAAGGACTGGTGAGGCACATGCGGATTGCCAACTTTCCGACCCGAGTCATCGAGGTTTCGGTCTCTGACGCAAGCGTTCAGCTGCACACCGTCCGCCGTCTCGAAGACTACGTCGACCTCGACGCCTTGTTGCGCGACCCCGACCCGCCGGAGCCGCCGTATTGGGCGCATCTGTGGACCGCAAGCCGAGTCCTCGCTCGCCTGACCGCCGACGAGATCGATTGCCGAGGAAAACGCGTTGTTGAAATCGGTTGTGGGCTGGGCCTGGTCGGAATCGTCGCTGCCTTGCGCGGTGCCGATGCGACGATGTTCGACTTCTTCGATGAAGCGGTCCGCTTCGCCCAGGCCAACGTTGCGCTGAACCGATGTACCGCGTCGGTGCTGCGCGCCGATCTGAACCATCCGCCGTTCCGCGGCGGCTTCGATGTTTGTCTCGCCGCCGATGTCACCTACGAAACCGGGTTGCAGAAAGCGCTGGCGCGCTTCCTTGCTCTGCACCTGGCGCGCGCCGGCCGCGCCTGGTGCGTCGAATCGGTGCGCACCTACGATCCGCAGTTTCAACAGGCTTGCAAGATGTTTGGATTACAAACCCGCGAGCGCATGGTGAACGAGATCGATGAGGGGCGGACGGTGCCGGTGCGCGTGACCGAGGTGTGGCGGAGCGGAAAGATAGATGGGAGACGGGAGTAGGGCAAAGAGAGACGGGAGCTTGGAGACGGGAATGCAAACCTTCCACTGAGCAACTTCTACCCTGTCCCGTCTCCCGACTCCCGTCTATCTTCTCTCGTTCCCCCTGCTTGACGCCCGGCCCGCTTTCATCACAGGTTGTCGCTTCAGCAAAAGGAGCTCCGCGTGCGCCTCGGTCGGTACGACAATCCCTACAAGTGTGTCTCCTATGCCAGCATTGATCCTGCGGTGACGCAGGAGCACGTCACGCTCGTAGCGGCGGACGGCGGTTTGGGCAGCGGTACGCTGTACACGAACGGCAGCCCCAAGACCGTCATCTGCTTCATGCATCCAAAGGCCGACATGAGCCGGCACTACGCCATTCCAGCGCTGGTCGACGCCGGCTACGCCGCCTTCGGCCAGAACAGCCGCTGGCTCAACAACGACGAGCTGTGCGTGCATGAGAACCTGCTGCTCGACGTCGCAGCCGGCGTGCGCCTTTTGCGCCAACGCGGCTTCGAGAAGATCTTGCTGTGCGGCAACAGTGGTGGCGGATCGTTGTATGCCTTCTACATTGCGCAATCGGCGACGGCTCCGCCGGGCCGTCTGACGCAAACCCCCGCCGGTGACTATTTCGACCTCAACAGCTACGAGCTGCCGCCGGTCGACGGCTACCTCAACCTCGCGGCGCACCTCGGTGAAGGCAAGATTCTCATGGCGATGATCGATCCGTCGGTCACCGATGACAACGACCCGCTTTCCTGCGACCCGTCGCTCGATCCTTTCAACCCCGACAACGGCTATCGCCAACCGCCCGAGTCGAGCCGCTACAGCCCGGAGTTCGTCAGCCGCTACCGTGCGGCGCAGCGCACGCGCGTCGCTCGTCTCGACGGCATCGCACGCGCCAAACTGGCGCAGCGCGCCGACGCACGGCAACAGCTCGGCCAGCCGGATTTCGGCAAACGTCCGTGGAGCGAACGTGCCGCCGCGCTGCGCGGCTCCGTCGTCTGCCCCTACATGATCGTCTATCGCACCGAAGCCGACCTGCGCATGTTCGACCTGTCGCTCGACCCGTCGGAACGCGATGCCGGGTCGCTGTTCTCCTACCGCCCGGATCTCACCAACTACATGGAGTTCGGCTTCGCCCGGGTGCAGACACCGCGCGCCTGGCTCAGCACCTGGTCGGGTTTGTCGTCGAACGCCGACGTGGTCGCCAACGCCGCCAAGATCACCGTACCGTCGCTGGTGGTCTACTATCGTGGCGACAACGCCATCTACCCGAGCGACGCCAAGTCGGTCTTCGATGCCATCGCCGCGTCGGACAAACAGCTCGCCTCGGCGCCCGGCGATCATTACGGCTTCGGCGTTGGGACGCAAGAACGAACGGGTGCTCCGCAAGCGTTGCAGCAAGTCGTCGCGTGGCTGAGGGAGAGATTCACGCCGTGAGATCCGCCGGACACTTGAGAATTTGAGGGATCTCGGAAGGGCTTGCATTTCGATT
This sequence comes from Deltaproteobacteria bacterium, assembly GCA_016200585.1. Classification (GTDB taxonomy): domain Bacteria; phylum Desulfobacterota; class Binatia; order HRBIN30; family HRBIN30; genus JACQEN01. The sequence goes on along the minus strand of JACQEN010000137.1, from coordinate 18,765 downwards.
CTCAAATCCTCACATCCAGTTCTCAAATTGCCAGATTGGAACTCGGTCATGACTCGTGCCCAACAAGTCCGCGACCTTCTCAAACAGGATCGGCCCCTGGTTCTTGGCGGCGTCTACGACGCTTTGTCGACGCGCATCGCCAATCGCGCTGGCTTCGAAGCGCTGTTTATCGGCGGCTTCAGTGTTGCCGCGACGTTGCTCGGCGAACCGGACTTCGGCTACCTGACGCAAACCGAGATGGCCGATACGGCGCGGCGTGTTTGCCGGCTCACCGACAAGCCCGTCCTCGTCGATGCCGACACCGGCTACGGCAACGCGCTCAACGTCATCCGCACCGTGCAGCTGTACCAGGAAGCCGGCGCCGCCGGTCTGTTTCTCGAAGACCAGGTGTGGCCGAAGCGTTGCGGGCACATGCAAGGCAAGCGTGTCGTCGAGCGCGACGAATGGCTGGCCAAGCTGCGCGCCGTGCTCGAGATGCGCGGCGCCGGGAGGCGCGGCGACCGTGACCTCTTCCTGGTGGCACGGACCGACGCGCGTGCAGCGGTGAGTCTGGATGAAGCAATCACACGCGGCCAAGCGGCACGCGACCTCGGCGCCGACGCGGTGTTTATCGAAGCGCCCGAATCGGTCGCGGAGCTCGAACAGATCGCCAAAGCGATCCCCGGTCCGAAGGTCGCCAACATGGTCGAGCACGGCAAAACGCCGTTGCTGTCACCCGACGAGCTGCATCAACTCGGCTTCGATCTGATCGTCACGCCGCTCGCCGGTCTGCTGACCACCGCCAAGGCCTTACAGGAAACCTACGCCATCTTGCGCCGCGACGGCACGCTACGCGATCACCTCGATCGCCTGCTGTCGTTCGACGACTTCAACGCACTGGTCGAGCTGGACCGCAACTACGAATTGGAAAAGCGCTACAAGGGCTGAGGTCAATAGCCGCCATCTTGTAACCGCCATCGACTATTGACTATCGACGATCCACGTCATGAAAGTCATCACCTGGAACGTCAACGGCATCCGCGCGCGCCAGCAGCAGGTGCTCGACCTCATCGCGCAGGAGCAGCCGGATGTTTTGTGTCTGCAGGAGCTCAAGGCGAAGCAAGAGCAGATTCCCGAAGCGCTCGGCAGCTTGAGCGACTACTGGTGTTTCTGGCACGGCGCCGCGGCGTACTCGGGCGTTGGCCTGCACATTCGTAGAGATCGCTGCTCCCAGATGCCGGCCTTCGAGCACCCGCGGTTCGATCATGAGACACGCATCGTCCAGGCGGGCATCGACGAGGTCGTTTTCGCGTCGGTGTATGTACCGAACGGCGGCAAGGACTACGCCGCCAAGATCAACTTCCTGCAAGCCATGGCCGAGTATGCCGATGATCTGCGACGCGATGGACGCAAGCTGATCTTGTGCGGCGATCTGAATGTCGCGCGCAGCGAACGCGACGTCCACCCGAAGGAACGCAAACCCAACGCCATCGGCCAGCGTCCGGAAGAACGCGAGCTGCTGGAAGGGGTGATTGCGCAGGGATTGGTCGACGTCGGCCGCGCCCTGGATCCCGACAACGACAATCTCTTCACCTGGTGGGCACCGTGGCGCAACTTGCGCCAACGCAACATCGGCTGGCGTCTCGATTACGTCCTGGCCAACGGCGAGCTGGCGCAACGTGCTTCCGAGTGTCGCGTCCTGCGCGAGTTCGGCACCAGCGACCACGGCCCGGTGGTCGCGACGTTTGCCGAGGCGTGAGAGAATCCCCCCTTGAAGAAGGGGGACATTTGCCTCTCCGCGTGCCGTCTGGGTTCCCCCTCCATACCGAATCCACCCTTTCTCCCTCCTTTGAAAAAGGAGGGACCGTCTGGGTTCCCCCTTTTTCAAAGGGGGCCAGGGGGATTCATCCTTGTGCCAGCTTTGCCGCCAGCAACAACGCCGCGGCCATGCTGCGCGCGTCCGCCTTGCCTTTGCCGGCGATGTCGAAGGCGGTGCCGTGGTCGGGCGACGTGCGTACGAACGGCAACCCGAGGGTGACGTTCACACCGTCGGCAAAGTGCTGCAGCTTGAATGGCGCCAGCCCCTGGTCATGGTACATGCAGACCAACGCATCGAACTGGCCTTGTGCGGCGAGGGCAAACATACCGTCGGCGGCCAGCGGTCCGCTGGCTTTGATTCCGGCCCGTTGCGCGGCAGCAATCGCCGGAGCGATGAAACGCTTCTCTTCGTTGCCGAAGAGGCCGCCCTCGCCGGCGTGGGGGTTGAGACCGGCAACGGCGATGCGTGGCGAGCGGATGCGATATTGCCGCCGCATCGCCGCATCGGTGATGCGAATGGTTTCGTAGATGTTGGCGCGAGTCAGCCGTCGCGGCACCTCGGCGAGCGCCATGTGGATGGTGACCAGTACGACACGCAATTGCGGACCCGCCAACATCATGCGCACCGGAACCTTGCCGGCCAGCTCGGCGAGCAACTCCGTGTGCCCGGGGTAGTCGTGCCCGGCGGCAACCAGATGCGCTTTGCTGATCGGCGCAGTGACGATGCCTGCAGCTTCACCGTTGTGCACCAAGCCTACAGCGCCGAGAATGGCACGATATGCCGCTTCGCCACACGCAGCCGCCTGGCGCTTGGTCTTCGGCGTTCCCGGCTTGCGCAAACTCGCCGGCAAGCTCGACGTCGGCAGGACAGCCATGCTCCATCGACCGGTCGCACCGTCAATCTCAACAAACTTGATGCGAATCCCGAGTCGCTTGGCGGTGTCGGCGAATACACCAGGGTCGCCGACGAGAATCGGTTTGACGACACGCGCGACCGCAGGAGATGCCAAGGCCTTAAGCGTCACCTCCGGACCGATCCCGGCGGCGTCGCCCATGGTCACCGCCAGACGCACCCGCGGTATGGCCCTGCTCTTCACCATCGATTCCCTCCCTGCGGCCACGTTTGGCCACGGGGAGGGTTAGGGTGGGGCGAGTAGAGAAAGGCGTGGATCAAAAGATCTCCACGTGATGCCGCTTGTACAAATCCTCGGTGAGCCACTTCTCGAAGCGGCCTTCGAGCGCCTCGGAGTAGAGTTGTTGCTTGATCTGCTCCGAAACTTCGGTGAGCGGCTTGGCTCCGGCGCCTTCTTTGGCTTCGAGCTTGACGAGGTGGATGCCGAGGCGTGTGCGCACGGGCTGGCTGACCTCGCCGACCTTGAGTTTCAGCGCCGCCTGCTCCATCGGCTCGAGCATCTCGCCCTTGGCAAACCAGCCGAGTGAACCACCCTCCTGGCCGGAACGATCTTCCGAATACTGCTTGGCCATCTCGGCGAAATCGGCGCCCTTGACGATGCGGCCACGCACCTCTTCCGCCTTGGCGGTAATTGCAACCACTTGATCGGAGCTGGTGTCCGCCGGCAAAGCGAACAGGATGTGCGCCACCTGTACGCGCTCTGAAGTCGAGTAGTCGCTGATGTGCTCCTTGTAGTAGCGTTCGACCTCTTCGGGAGTGACATTGACTTTGCCGCGAATCTCGCGCGCAATCAGCTGCTGGCGTTGCAAGTCCTCGCGAACTTGCTTGCGATAGGCTTCCATCGTCAGCCCTTGAGCGTTGAGCGCTTCTTTGAGTTGCTCTTCGTTGATCTTGTTGCGTTCGCGGATGCCTTCGATGTAGCGCTCCACGTCTTCATCACGAACGATGACGCCGACGTCGGTAACCTCGCGCTGCACCACCTTGTCGGTGATCAACGCCTTGAGCGAGTCCTCGGACCCGGGGGACGATTGCCGTGCGCGGATGTCTTTCTGCTGAAACTGATGCAGCTCGTAGAGCGTCACCGGGTCGCCGTCGACCGTGGCGAGGATCTTGTCGATGATCTCGGCGCGGGCGCTGGTGACTAGCAGGCAGAGTGCAAGGAGACCGGTGGGGAAGACGTAGTGCGCCGGGCGCCGGGTGTCGGACATCGATCGGTACTGACCGCCAACTCCCGTCTCCCGTCTCCCGTCTCCCGTCCCGCTATGAAAGGTTATCATGCTTCCGTCGCTAACACGCACCGCGTCGCTGCCGCAAGGCATGCCACCGACCAAGCCTTCGGGTACGGGAATTCGTGCGGTGAGTTTGGGGGGGGGGAGCGAAGGTCAATCAGTTGCCGGGGCTCGAGGGGGGTCCGTCACAGCGTTGAGGAAAGAGATCGGTTCGGTCGACTGGGACCTTTTGTCTCGACACTCGGCGTTGTAGACGGACCACCTTCGATGGCCTCGACAGAGAGACGGGTGGCGCGGGACCTGGCCGCGAGCGGTGCGGCGTGAGTTCACTTCTCGCAGGTACGGTGACCCGCGACCACCAGTTCTTCAAAGGACGGCCGCTCACGCAATCGAGCGGATCGCGGCGTGATGCATCGTTCCTCCTCGTCGCTTCGCTATGGAAGCGCAACCTCTCCACCACATAACGCATTTCTTCCAAGGCAAACGACGTACCATCGGACTCGGATCACAACACCGCGTTCCGTACCCCGACACGTACAAACTTGAACGGCAGGCAGGATGAATTTCGAACAACGACGGCGCGGGAGAGCGCCGGTGAGGTGCGCCAAGCTGCCTCTGCGGCAAAATGATGATTGCGGGCGCGATTCCCAGCGCGCATCAACAGGCCTATAGTGCCTGCATGTCGTCGTCGCCGAGTCCCGTGCCGCAAGCCCCATCGCGATGGCGACCGCTGCTGGCGGCAACGCTCTCGGGCCTATTCCCGGGCTTGGGGCAGCTTTACAACGGCGAGCGCATCAAGGCACTGCTGTTCTTCGCCGTCGGTGCGTTGATGGCGCTGGGCCCTCTAAATCCGCTCGAAGTCGATATCGACCTGGAAGACCTGCCTGCGAGCCTCGGCTGGCTGTTGCTGGCCTCACTGCCGTTCTTGGTGATTGCAATGTGGTCGGTGGTCGACGCTTACCGCGTCGCGCGCTCACGCTGAGCGGCGCCGCACATCAGCCGCGGGCTTTCTTGTCGAGCTCGGCTTCGATTGCCGCCGCCCAGGCGATTTCTTCTCCACGCGCCTTTCGCGCTTCGCGGATCAGACGCAGGTTGCGGGCGGTCGTCTCGGGCTCCCAGGTTTCACGGATGAGCGCTAGCGCCGCCGACAGGGCGTCGTACGCGCCTTGCTCATCCTTCCCCAACACCTTGAGCTCGAGCAGCGTGGCGTAGTCCCAATAGTCGGGCTTCCCCGCCGCAATGCGCCGTTCGACGGCATAGGTGACGATCGGGATGAGCTGCAGCCGCTTTGGGTCAGGGGTCTGTTTCAATTCCATCAACGTGACGGCGTTGACGCCGGGGTACGCGTCGCGCCAGTCGGTCTCGAAGCCCTGCTGATACGTGGCGATCGCTTTGTCGAGCAGACCGCGGGCCGCAAACGTATCGCCGGCGGCAAGCGCCGCTTCCCAGCGATCCTTGTAGACACGGCCGAGGATGCCGCAGGTTTCGCTCGATGGACCGCGCGACTCGATGAGCTCGCAGAGCACGCGCTCGGCCTCGTCGCCGCGTCCCGCCCGGTTCAGAGCCAGGCCGAGTTGCTCCTGAATCATTGTTGTTGCAGCCAGCGGCCGCGACATCTGCGCCACCAGATCGATCATATCGGTCCATGCCTTCACGGCGCGATACGAGAGGAAGAGATCGACCCCCACGCCCGCCTCGGCGTCGCCGATGTTGCCGATGTCTTTGGCGACGGCGCGTACCGCGTCGGCACCTTGCTTGCGCGCCGCAAGCAGACGGTCCTTCATCCGGCGCGAGTAGTCGACGCGATCGCGGAAGACATCGGTCTTCAGGCGTTGGATGTCGGGAAATCCGTCGACCAGCTCGAACACCGGGCTGTCGGTGGCCATCTCTCGCGCCGCCTTGAGGCGCTTGGTCAGCGCGGCGCGGTCGGCAGCCACATCGGCGGGCAAGCCGTCGGCGCCGAGCTTGTAGGGAATCGCCCGCAGCTGGACGACGTCAAACGGCAGGGTATTTCCGGCGGCGAAGAGCAGCACCGTGCTGGCCTTCTTGACCGCGTGGCGCAGGCCAAGCTCATAGAACACGTTGGCGTTGGCGGAGGTCAGGTCGGCAACGGCGTATTCGCACAGGATGAGCCGCTCGAACATCGGCTTGTGGATGATGCCGCCCACTTGCTCGTCGTCGGCGCGCAGCGGATCGAGCTCGGCGTCTTCAATGGCCGGAGCGATGAGCTTCGAGTACACGGCATCAAAGTCGATCACGGTGCCACCCGGCCCCGGCTTCCGGCCGAATGGCATGAGAACAAAACATAGCGGTCGAGTCATCGCGATCTCCTGGTTCTCCCTAAACCTTCCGAGTAAAGACGTCGAGCGGGCAAGATTGTGGGATCATCACGCGAGCAACGAGGTACAACCGGGGCTTGGCGGTTTCGAGGTTGAAGGATGAAAGCAAACAAGATCGGTGACAGCGGGCTGGTTTACGCCACGGAGCACGGGCGCATGTGTCGGCAATGCGGCAAGCCGGCGGCACGCTGCGCTTGCCGCGCCGTTCCTCAAACGGTTTCGACAACGCAGCGCGCTGTTGTGCGCGTCGGGCGTGAAACCAAAGGGCGCAAGGGTAAGGGTGTGACCGTGATCAGTGGGGTGCCACTCTCCGGTGCAGCAATCGACAAGCTCGGGTCGCGCTTGAAGCGGTTGTGCGGTTCGGGCGGCACCGTGAAGGATGGCGTGATCGAGATACAGGGCGACCACCGCGACCGCTTGATCGAGGAGTTGATGAAGAACGGCTGGACGGTGAAGCGCTCGGGAGGTTGAACGTGGTGCGCGCCGGCTCGACTGGCGCCGGTTCAGCCACGGTAGCGGAAGCCGATCAGGAAATTCGCCGGCGGTGCGGGGAAGCCGATGGATTCGGAGTAGTCGCGATTGAACAGGTTGCGCACGCTGGCCGTGACGGTCCAGTTGCTCCAACGCCCCAGCAGGCCGTAGCTGACGGTGATGTCGGTGCGCGCGTAGCTGCCGAGATTCTCGGGCTCGAAAGCGTCGCGCGGATCGGCGCTGTCGTGGTGGCCGACGACGTGTGCCGACAACGATCCGCTGAGCTCGTCGCCGGCTGCGAAAACGGCGCTGCGAACCACGGTCGCTGCAATCGAACCACGGTGCCGCGGCCGGTTCAACAACACGCCGGTCGGCGTGACGGCGTTGAGATACGTGTAGTTGCCGGTCAGCGACAACCACGACCACGGGTGCACCTTGGAGATGATCTCGACACCCTGGAAGCGCGCGTCGAGGTTGTAGGCCAACGGCGTGCCGCCCGGCATGCCCCCGCTCTCGAATGGCGCAATCGGTCCCGGGAGCTGATCCACGACTTCTTCGATGAGGTTGCGAACGCTGCGATAGAAGTACGTTGGTTCGATACGCAGGCGCCCGTCGAAGAAATCCTGCGTCAGGCCGGCGTTGATCTCCCAGCTTTCCTCGGAGCGCAAACCCGAGTTGCCTTGCAGGTCGAACAGCTCGTCGAAGGTCGGAGCACGGAAGCCTTCCGAATAGCCGACACGGAACCGTGTGTCGCTGGCGCGAACGAGATAGCCGGCAGAGCCCGTCCACGTCACCTGGCCACCGAACTGGTCGTAGCGGTCGTAGCGTACACCTCCGACACCGCGCAGCGCTCCATCGAAGAACTGCACCTGTTCCTGTCCGTAGACGGCAACGTTGGTGCGATTGGCGCGGAAATCTTCGACCTCGCGGCTCTCTTCTACCTCGCCTTCCGCATCGATCTCCTGACGACGGAAGTCCTTGAAGATGTGTGTCGACCGCTCCTTCAGGTCGACGCCGACCGTAGTGAGCGACAACGATCCGACGCTGTAGTTGACCTGCCCTTCTGTTCCGACAATCTCGCTTGGCAGGCGAGCGGTGACACGCGGCTCGACTTGCGTCGGATCATCCGCGTCGGGGGCGTCGTCGTGGTAGCGCTCATTGTCGCGGACGTAGGACACCGCCGCCCGGTAGTTGAGAACCGGCGTCAACGCATGCTCCCACTCGCCCTTGAGCAGAAGGAAATCGGAACGCCGGCGAGCATCCGGATCGAGCACGCCGTCGGCAACATTGAAGTTGCCCAATCCCAAACGCGCCGAGCTGTAACGCGCGAAGGCGCGTACCGTAGCGTTGGGAAGAACATCCAGGTCGGCGCGCCACGCCGTGGAGAGGTTGCGATAGTCGTCGTTGAGCGACCGAAAGCCGTCGGATTCAAGCAAGGTTGCGGAACCAGACAGTGAAAACGGCCCACCGGCACCGACCAGCTCTAGATTCTCGCGATGTGTTGCCGCGCTTCCCGCCTCACCACTGACGTTGAAGCGAAACGACCCTTCGCCGCGGCGCGAGAGGATATTGACCACACCGCCGATCGCACCGGATCCATGCAAGGTGCCGCCGCCACCGCGGACGACTTCGATGCGATCGATGTTGTCGGGTGTCAGATCGGCAAAATCGAATTGGCCAACGTTCGGCGAGTTGACTTCGACGCCGTCGAGCAGAACGAGCACTTGGTCCGGTGCCGAGCCGCGAATCGAAGCAAACGAGCTTTCACCCAGCGAGCCGAACTGCGTGATGTCCATCCCCGGCGACCCGAAGAGCGACTCGGAAACCAAACGGTCGTCTTGCTGTTGCGATTGTTCTGCCTGGATCACGGTTACCGATGTCGTCGATTCGTCGGCCTGCGTTTGGGTCCGCGTCGCCGTGACGACAACCTCGGCCAACGGCGGCGTGTCTTTGTTCGAGGTTGCGAGCGCTAGCGAGCTCGGGAGCAACACCAGCGCAAGCACAATCGTCGCTCGGCCGCCGCCACGAACCGCAAACATGACGCGGGCTCGTATCGAGTGCTAGTCGAAGATGCAAGCCACCCTAGCGGGCGTTCGTTGCGCTTCCGAAAGATCATCGATTCGTAACATCGATGCGCTGGCCCTTCCGTGTCACTCGGAGTAAACATTTCCTCTTCGTTCAAACCCGTTCGAGGGGAATCCGATGAAACGTACGCGAGCTTTGACATGGCTGACGATACCGTTGCTGTTGTTCTTCGCCGGATGCGGCGACAACAAGCCTCCAGCCGCGCCACAGGCGACGGCCACCGCGACTTCAATACCGTCGGCGACGCGAACCGCGACTCAACCCCCAACTTCAACACCGACAACGGCTCGATCGACTGCGACCGAGAGCCCAACTCAAACCTTCCGTCCCAGCCCGACGCGATCGCTGCCCCCAACCGCAACCCAAAGCGCGACAGCTACTGCAAGCTTCACCCACACTCCAAGTGAAACGGTTTCACCGACCGTCACTTCAACGGCCGGCCGCAGCCCAACAGCGACGCCGACCATCTCTCAGTTCGCATTCCAAGCTCCCAACACCACCGACGCGGCAGGTCCGCGGACGGACGGTAGCGGCGTTTTGCCCAACGGCCGCATCGTTCGACCACTCGGGCGTCAGGCGACGGTGAATACCTTGCCGCTCAATCTGCGGCTCGGACCTCAAGGCCACATTTTCGTCACCAACGACGGCAACGGCACCGACGACGGCAAACGCTATCTGCATGTCGTCGACCCGCAAACGCTGGCCGTGTCGCGCGTCGAGTCGACGCACGACTATGGCCTGGCCATTTCCCCGGACGGTTCACGCGTCTACGTTTCCAACGCACCGAACGATCGCATCGACGCCTTCGCCTTCGACGGACAAAGCTTGACGCCGATCACGTCGCCGGCGATGCAATTTCCGCAACGCACCTACCCCATGGGAATCGACCTGTCGCCGGATGGACAGACTTTGTACGTCGCCGGTGCGCAGAGCAACACCTTCTGGGCCGTCGACGTGGCGACGGGTACGATGACGCAAGCGAACCTCAAGATCGGCAACTGGCCATTCGCGGTGCTGGTCACAAAGGACGGCAGTCGTGCCTACGTAAGCTCGTGGGGGATCAACAACAACAACCCGACCAACCTGCTGCCCGTGCCGCTGCCTCCAACCGATCCGAATACCGGCACGCGTTCCTCGGTTGCGGTGATCGACCTCACGAGAACGAGGCCGACCTTGTCGAAGTACGTCCCGATTGCTCGCAGTCATGCCATCGACAACCGTTCCGTCTTCGGCGGCAGCCATCCGAGCGCGATGGCGCTCAGTCCGGACGGCGGCTTGCTTTACGTCACCGCCACCAACCTCGACCTACTCAGCGTGATCGACACGGCAACGCTCGAAGTCGTCACCGACGTCGACCTCAATGTGCTGGGCGACGGCTTGCAGGGTCTGTATCCCGACGCCGTGGCGGTTGCTGCGGATGGCAAGCGCTTGTACGTTGCCGACGCCGGCATCAACGCCGTGCAGGTCGTCGATGTCGATCCCATTCGCCGCACCTTCTTGCCGCGCGGTTTCCTGCCGACCGGCTGGTACCCCTCCGCCGTGGCGTTGAGCGCCGACGGCCAGACGCTGTATGTTGCCAACGCCAAGGGCCTTGGCTCCGGCAGCAACGGTGGGGAGCTGGTCGACATCAGCTTCACCGTGTTGAGCGACACGCCCTACTATATCGGCCACATCATCAAGGGCACGCTATCGGCTATCGACGTGAGCCACATCGACGACCAACTTGCCGACGATACTGCGGCCGTGTTGGCAAACAACGGTTTCAACCCGCTGCCACCGGCTGTCGATACCAGCGTCGTTCCAGCCGACTTCGGCCACGGTCCATCGCCGCTGGTCAAACACGTCGTCTACATTTTGAAGGAGAATCGAACCTACGATCAGATTCTCGGCGACCTCGAGGTCGGCGCCGGCGACCCACGGCTGACGCTGTTTGGCGAGGACGTCACCCCCAACCACCACCAACTGGCGCGCCAGTTTGCCTTCGGCGACAACTTCTTCCACGACGCCGAGGTGTCGTATCCCGGCCACGAGTGGGTGACACAAGGCAACAACAACGACTGGGTCGAGAAGATCTGGCCGGTCGAGTACAACAATTTTCTGAACACTCCGTTCAACATCGAGACCGGCCAGGAGGGATTTACCAAAGGCGGCTACATCTTCGAGGCCCTGGCACGGCAGGGTATCTCGTTGCGCGTGTACGGCGAGCCGCTGGCGTTCAACTCGAAGCTCGCTGCCGGTCCAACCGGCGGCGGTGCCGCCGAAACGTTGAAGATGCTGCTGAAGGCGTTCGGCAGCGTCAACGCGTTGGCGAGCAGCGTCGGCGACCTTCTGGCCGGGCGTATTGATGCTCTGCGTGCCAAGGGAGTCGACGTCGACATTCTTATCAACGACGTTTGGCCGGAGCTCAAGCTGGACTATCCGTCGAACATCCTTGCCGATCGTACCGACGTCGAGCGCTCGGAGCTTTTTAAGGCCGAGCTGGCGCAGTTCGAGGAGAACGGTGCCATGCCGCAGTTTTTGTTCATCTGGATTCCCAACGACCACACTTTCGGCGCCGCGCCGCGCATGCCGTCGCCGCGTAGTGCCGTCGCCGACAACGACCAGGGGCTGGGGCGCATCGTCGAAGCATTGAGCCAGAGCCGCTTCTGGAGCGACATGGCGATCTTCGTCAGTGAAGATGATGCACAGGACGGACAGGACCACGTCGAGGCGCATCGTACGCTGAGCTACATCATCAGCCCGTACGGCAAGCGCGGCTACGTATCACATATCCATCACTCCAACATGTCGATGCTCAAGACGATGGAGCTGCTGCTCGGGGCGCAGCCGATGAGCCAGTACGATCGTTACGCCACCGACATGCGCGACTACTTCACCCCCACCGCCAACCCGGCGCCGTACGCCGCACTGGCGTCGCGCGTCGGTGCCGAGCTCAACCGCGAGGCCGAAGACCAACCCAATGCGCTCTTGCGTGAGGCAGCTGAAGTATCGGAAGACCTCAACCTCGACGGCTACGACGAAGCCGGGCCGGAGCTATCGCGCGTCCTGTGGCTGGTCCACGTCGGGGCCCAGGTCGAGCACCAGCGGCGTGTCGCGATGTGGTCTGCCGCGGCGATGCCGGTGCTGCTCGTCGCCATGGGCATGGTGTTGCAGCGTCGCCGCCGGGCCGCCTTGGCCAGATAGAAGCGGAGCCCAAAAATACGGGCTGTCGGCAGCCACGCCTCAGCTGCCGGACGTCGCCGCTTCGACGATACGGAAGGAACGGGGCGTAAAGTGCGGGGTGCGCGGTTGGACTTCGAGCCAGAGGACCGGACCTCCGGTCATCTCCTTGGCGGCAGCGATAGCAACCTTGAGGTGCCCGGGCGATTGATTGACGGCGATCGCCGCGCCGGAGGCTTGCGCTGCACGGCGGACGCGCAGATTACCGACCTCGTCGGGATCGAAGTCGAGGCTCAAATCCAACGCGTTGAACGGCGCCTTCGCGTCGACGGTCACTGGCACTCGGATGACTCGCCCGTGTCTTGCACGCTGGGCGTGGCCGATCTGTACGTCGCCGCTGACCAGGGGTGCTTGCAGCCCTGGCGCCGGCTGCCAGCTGCCATTGACGTCGCCAAAGAGCACCGCTTGGAAGTTCTGACTTGCGACCGTCACGTCAAGCGGGTCGAACATGATTGCACCCTTGGTGCAGCCGTTGGGCAGAGGTTGCGGAGTGATGATGCTACGGTACTGCTCGCCGTCCGGCGAGGGAATGAAGGCCCAATCGCCACAGCGGCTCGCGACCGGCAGCCCGGAGATGAGGCCAACTCGGTATTGCAGGATGATCGTTGCGTCGATCGCGGAGAGAGTACCGCTGCCATTGACGTCGCCGGCCAGACGTTGCGCCGTGCTCAGTCCGCGCAGCCCGGTAACTCCCTGAAGGATCCAGGTCGCATCGATCGCTGTGACGGCACCATTCGCTCCGCCCGTCTTTTGCGGTGTGAACATGGACGTCGAGCGGCTGGCGTCGACAAAGGCGTAGGCTCCGGTGGAATCGCTCATGCTGCTCATCGGTGAAGCGGAATCGAGCGCAACCGCCACGTTCACGACCGGTTGTTGATTGTTGTAGTAGAGAAGCTGACCGCTCAAGGACGCCGAGCCAGGAAGAGGCGTGCTGGTACCGGTCGGCGTTGGAGGAAGTGGAGTCTCGGTCGGTGAGCTCGTCGGCGTCGCGGTGGCAGTCAGAGTCGACGTCGATGTCGGGGTCGACGTCGGTGTCTGCGTTAGCGTCCAAGTCGACGTATTGGTCGAAGTCGGCGTGTTCGAAGGCGTCGACGTGAACGTAAACGTCGGCGTCGATGTCGGTGTCGACGTGGGCGTCCGTGTCGCGGTCCAAGTTGGCGTATTGGTGATGGTCGGTGTGTTCGACGCCGTCGGACTCAAAGTCTGTGTGGGCGTCCATGTGGGCGTGCCTGTCAGACTGGGCGTGGCGCTCTGAGTCGGGGAATTCGTCGGCGTGAACGTATTGATCGGGGTCAATGTCGGCGTGCCGGTGGGTGTCGATGTCGGGGTTCGGGTCGGGGTCTGGGTAACCGACGGACTGGCAGTGGAGGTCGGCGTTCGCGTCAGCGTCAGGGTCGGGGTGAGGGTCGGCGTCTTGGTCGGTGTGGAGGACGGCGTGTTGGTGCGCGTCGGAGAAATCGTCGGCGTAGAAGTCGGCAGCGGGGTTCCGACGATCGGGTAAACGAAAGCTGCCGCCGCGATATCGTCTGAGTGAATCGAAGCGCAACGACCGTCGTTGTGGGCCGAATAGTACATCGTCGCGTCTTTCAACGTCGCATTCGACTCGGATGGGTTCTCCGAAGAGTGGCCGAACCCAAGGCTGTGGCCGATCTCGTGGGTCGCAACCTCCGACACGAAACAGTTCGTCCACAAACTCGGGCAACCGGTGCCCCAACCGTCGGCAAAGACGACCTTGCCGGTGACGATGTTGCCGAAGGTTGTCCCATTCACCACTTTGGTCGAGCCGCCGGAGCAGTAGCCGCCGATCGCCAGCACGCCGCTACAACCGCTCGGCGCACTGATTTCGTTGCGCGGGTCGTTGAAGACGATGCGATTGGAGCCGCAGCCGCTGTATCCCATCGGCGTCGGGGTTGGTTGCCCAGGAATCGCCGTCGGGGTTGCCGGTATCAGTCCACCGTAGGCCAGGACGAGGCTCGCCGTCGGCTCGTTCGTCCATGCCGCTAAAGCGTCGGACACCACCGTCGAAGAGTTGGTCGAGCCGAGTGTAGTGTCGTATGTACTGGGATAGCTCACGGTCGTCCCGCTATCGGCTTCATGCCAGCGTGCCGGGGACGCTCCGAGGAGGGTGAAGGCTTCGTGATACTCGTGGAGGGTCGTTGGATCTTCATCGAGTGTCGGCAAGCTTGGTGGCGGTCCGAAGCTGGAATTCGCACCGGCGATGCTGCGCAAGCGCTGCAGCAACGGTTCGAGCGGAAGGGAATCGGGCTCGGCGTCCGCCAGCGTTCCGCTGGGCGGAACAAACAGCGTGGCCCCGTGTCCGAAGTCGCGCACCGCGATCGCCTCGCCGCTGGCATCGTACGTCAGGGAGAATTTGCCCATCGCCAAGCTGTTGGTCCGCAGCGTGCCGTCGTGGTTACGGGTTAGGAACAGCAGGCTGCGTTCGCCCACCCAGAACTGCGGCGCGCCAAACACCCACTCTTGCCGGTCGCCGATGCTGCCGCCGATTTCGTGTAGCACCAGCGTCGCGGTACCGATGTTGCCCTTGATGACTTCTACCGGTTCGACCGACACGTCGGTGAAGATTGGCCCATCGGGCGGCGTACTCACGGAATCGATCGCAATGACGGTTCCGATGAGAACAAAATCGGAGGAGCGCACCAGCGCTTCCTCATCCATCTTGACGAAGGTGGTCGCGTACGTGGCGACCGAAGTCAAACAAAGTGCCAGAAGTACGAGCCCCTGGCTGATTCGAACCGACATGTCTTGCGTGCAACTCCAGTGTGTTTTCGACAATAGCCCGAAGATGTACCGGCGCAGCGATGATGATGGAAGCAGCAAATTGGGACTCCGCACTTCAACTCAGGATCTTTTGCCTCCAAAAGTTGGACCAACCATCCATCAAGTCGCGCAGGGATAAAGATCGAGTAGCCGGTAAGGGTTAAGTGTCATGATGTTGCCGGTTTCCTGCCTTCTGACGGCACGCCGGGCACGAAATAGTCACCCGGAAACTTGCCACGCGTCAGCGCGTGGCAAAGCGCAAGACCCGACAGGCGTGCGGCGGGATTTCGCCGAAGTTTGCGATGCCGTCGGCAATCGGGACGCTACCGCCGGTCCACCACTCGCTGGCGTAAGGCACCTCGGCGCCAGGGATCGCAAGCGCCCGCAGATCGACACTCTTGCGCTGCGGCCGATCGCGCAAGTTGAACACCGCCACGACGACTTCGTCGACTTTGCGCGATACAACGACCTCGGGGAGGCCGTTGGCCAGCAGGTCGACCGCGCTAGCGCTGCCGCCGGCGAGCTCCAGGGCTCGATCGATGAATTGCAGACGCGACTCCGGCAACTGTACGACGCGATCGCTGAGGACGATCATCCCGTCGGTGACGGCGATTGCCGTGGTGAGGGTGCGTACTTCATCGAGTGTCAGGCTCGTCCGCTGGTCGCGCACCATCAAGCAGTCGGGGTCATTGAGCCACCAGCGCCGGTGCAGGACGGCACGTGAGAGTGTGTTCATGATGGCATGCTTGGTTGCCAAGCCGTGTTGATCGCGTTGCACGGTTCGGCTCATGAAATTGCTCCAGAACGGCGCAACGTCAGGACCGATGCGCATTGCATCAACGACTCCGACGGCCGGCCCAAGCGGACAACCGCAACCGAGCAGGAACGCCTCTTGGCCGGCGGCTTCGCGAATCGCATCCAGCCCGCGCCGCAGTGCTTGGGCGCGCGTGGCGTTGCGATCGTGGCGCAAGCCCGGGAGGGCCGCTGCATAGAGGAAATCGAGCTTGAGGACGCGATAGCCCCAATCGTGAGCGATGGTTTGGAAGGTCTCACGCAACCACGCAAGCGCATCGGGATGCGTGGTGTCGAGGGCGTAGCAATTGCCGAAACCCCAGAGAGGATTCCACAAAGCGAAGCGCAGCCCACCGCGATCGTTGCGCACGAACCAATCCGGATGGTCGGTGAGCAGCTGCGACCCGGAGCGCGCGATGAACGGCGCCGTCCAGATCCCCGCATCGAATCCGGCCGACCGAATCTGCTCGGCAATCCATTTCATCCCCTTCGGGAACTTGGCGTTCGGCATGAGCCAATCGCCAATCTGCGCTTGGTAGCCGTCGTCGATTTGGACGTAGTCACACGGGAAGCGATGGTGCATCGTCGTCAGTCCCTGCAGGTTCTCCAGCACCGCTGCTTCGCTGATGGCGGTGAAGTAGTAGTACCAGGAGCACCAGCCGACCGGGTTGCGCGGCGGGATGCGGGCATGCATCGCGCGTCCGGAAGCTTCGACGTATTGCGGCAGCAAGGCATGAACGTCGCGGCCGAGCGACAGCCACAGTGGCGGTGCGATCAACTCGGCGCCCGGTTCGAGGCTGATCTCGTCGCAATCGACGGCAGCTGCAAAATGGGTGCACGTGTCTTCGTTGATCGACACTTCGATACCACCAAAGGCTGCGCAAGAGAGGAATCCCGCGACCAGCGACTCGCCTGTAACGACGTTGCCGATGGCGCCGTACATGTCGGAACGGAAGCTGCCGGCCTGTTCGGGAGACGGATTGCGAATGTCGATCAGTCCGACTTTGAGCAGCGACGACCACGGATCGCGGTCGACTTCCAAAGCTCGGAAGCTGCGCGTACCGGTCCACGACTGGTAGCCGTTGCGCAAGACTCCCCATTGCCGTGCCGTCGCACCGAGGCGCAGATCGCCGGCCGTCCGCGTCTGCAGCGGTGACAATCGGGTGAGACGCAGCGCTTCTGTACCTTGGTTGCGCAACGTGCATCGGAGAACGGCCGAAGATGCGTTCGTTTCCCAACACAACTTCACGACCAAGCCGTCTTGCGACTCCGTCGACTGCGCGCCGTCTGCGGCGGTGCGCAAGGAAGGGCGCCAACTGCGACGCTGGCCGCCAAGCCAGTACACGACCTCAGGCCGGTTGCCGTGCAGTTGCGCCTCCAGCCCCGTCTCGCCCTCGAGGTCGAGCCGCCCGTCACGCACGATCAATCGCATCGATCGCCTCCTCTCAAGCCATCACCGCCGCTCGGTTTTGGTGGGAAGCGAGGGAACAGTCAACGGGAAGACTCTTGGGGGTGGTGACTTAGTTTGTTGGTGCGGTCATCCGGCTGAACCTAACCTCAGACAGTATCCTCTTGAGAGCGCCCTGGGGCCTCATCCCGGCGACTATCGACTATCGTGGGCATGTATACGCCGACTGAATGTAGCCGGCGAAGATCACGCATTCGCTGCGTAGCTCGAGATTGACCAGCCACGTCGACGGGCTGCTGCCGGTTGCTGCGGCAAAATCGGGGCAGTGATCGGTCAGGCGGGCGGCGAGCAGTTCACGCACGCGCGCCAGGCGGTGCGCGGTCACATTGATCAGCGCCAGGCGCTGGCTCGGCAACAGATCTCGTACGGCGATACGATCGAGTGTCGCCCGTTTGTCGCGCAGAGCCGTACGCACGAAGACAACACCGACGGCTGCAATCTCGCTCTCGCACAACGCGGGAAGCGCAGGGTGAGAAGCGGGTGCCATCAACGCATGCATGGTTTCCGACTCGCCGCTGCATGCCAGCATCATGTCTGTCTCAGCCTCGGAAAGGTCGCGGAAGCGCATTTCCTGCGCTTCCGAATCGGAGCACACGGCGCGTACCGCACGGCCGGCGCGAGCCATCATCGCCGCCTTGGCCGTGGCCAACGCCTCGTCGCTGCACTCTTGTGCTTGCGGCGATTGCGTGCAGCGCATCGACAGTTGCAGGGCGGCTTCGGTGCAGCGTTGGCCATTGACGCCGAGTTGACGCTGGCAGGCAATCGCGCCGGCCGAGAACGGGCCCCAAAAGGCGATGTAGGGCGGCATACTCGTATGCGCCGCCGCCGCTGCCGCCCACGCAGCACAGAGAACGCCGAGTAGCCATGCCTGTCGCCGGCGCATCACGGCGACAGCGTACGGAGTATTGCCGGGTTGCTCAAGCCGGGTTGTTTGCTGCCGAACGAGAACGTCACGCTCCGCGCACGCTGCGCAAAAAGTCGATGACGGCTTGTGCGAAGACGTCGTTGCGGTCGCCGGCGACCATATGACCGGCGTTGGAAACGTCGACGTACTTGGCATGTGGCGCCGCCGCGAGGAACTCGCGTGCCCCTTCTTCGCTAATCACTTCGCTCATCTGGCCACGAACCAGCAACGCCGGAATCTTCAGCCCGCGCGCCGCGGCCTGCAAGCGGTCCGGTTGGCGCGAGGCGTCGGGTCCTTTGCCCCCGAGCACGAAATCCGGATCCCAATGCCAGCGATAGCGACCGTCGTTGTCGTGGCGTAGATTCTTGTTGAGACCGGTCAGATCCTTCGGACGACGCCGGCTGGGCATGTACTCGGTAATGGCGTCGGCGGCTTCGTCGAGCGTCGCAAAACCGTCGAGGTGAGCGCGCATGAAGGCGACGATGCGCTGCACGCCCTCGGCTTCCATGCGCGGCGCAATGTCGACCAGGACGATGGCTTTGAAAGCCGACGCGACTCCTTCGCCGGCGGCGAGCAACGAGGTGATGCCGCCGAGCGAAGCGCCCACCAAGGCCGGCGGTTGCGCCAGCGCGGCGGCAATGGAGAGCAGGTCGCCGACGAATGCATCCATTGTATAATCGGCTTGCGGATGCCAGTCGCTCTCGCCATGGCCCCGCAGATCGAGGGATAACGCATACCAACCATCTTCCGCGAGCCGCCGCGCGGTGGCG
>JACQEN010000132.1 GCA_016200585.1 Deltaproteobacteria bacterium | reverse complement strand
ATTACCTACGGCGGCTGCGGCAGGTTCTGGCGCCGGGTGGACGCGTCGCGGTCATCGATTTCAAGAAAGAAGACATCCCCGTCGGACCACCGGCCGAGCACAAGCTGGCGCGCGCGCAGATCGTCGATGAGCTCACCAGCGCTGGATATCGGCTGATCGGTGAGTCGGACATCTTGCCGTACCAGTACTTCCTGGTTTTCGAAGTCTCGTGAGCACGGCTTGGTAACGCACGACAGGCCGACCGCTCGGTCTACGAGCTACGATCCGCAGACTTGCTTACGACGCCGCAGAACGGATAACAGCCAGCGCATGCGACGAACGGCGGTTGTGGTTTTCTTGTTGGCTACTGGAATTGCCCAAGCTCAGCCGACGCCCGGCGGGGCGCCGGCGATCGAGTTGTCTTCGCGCCAGGCGGCGCCCGGTGCGGAGGTAGCGATTGAAGCGCACCTGCAAACCGGCGGGGCGTCGATTGGTGCGGTTCAAGCGGATCTGGGCTTCGACAGCGTCAACACGCCAGTCGTCGGGATATCCGTTGGCGTGCCGGATTGCACACTCAACCCCGAGCTCAGCAAGCAGTTCATCGCCATCTTCCGGCCAATGGGCTGTATCGGCAGCGCTTGCAATGTGTTGCGCGCGTTCGTCTTTCCAGAGTCGTTTCCCATCACCCCGATCGCCGACGGCGCGCTTCTGTACACTTGCCGTTTTGTCGTTCAACCGACGGCTCCGTTCGCTGTCTACCCTCTCACGCTCAGCGGCTTGGTGTTCGGCGACTTGAACGGCGACCCAGTAGCGGACGGAACGGGCGTCGACGGTGCGATCAGCGTGGTGCAGCCGAGCCCGACGCCGACTCAGACAGCGACGCCGACGGCAAGCGCCACCGTTACCGCCACCCCGACCCCAATACCCTGCGTCGGTGACTGTAACCGCGACGGCGAGGTGACGATCGATGAGCTCATCCGAGCGGTGTCCATAGCGCTCGGTTCGGGCGACCTCGTGACTTGCCTGCCCGCCGATAGCAACGGCGACGGTGAGCTGACGATCGACGAGTTGATCAAGGCGGTGAACCGCGCTCTTGGCAGTTGTTGAGTTGTTGACGCTCCGGCGCCCGAAAGCCGAAGCAACAGAATCAGTTGTCGGAATTCGCTCTGGCTTGCTGTGATCAATACGCCGCTCCCCCTCGCTAATCACTGTGGCATGCGGATGGCTACCGCAGTTGGCGTGGGGCGACGTAGCGACCCGCAGTGAACCAGCGACCGCTGCGCGCCTTCGCGCGCAGTCATGGAGGATAGGCTCGATGACTCGACCGCGTGGAATCAGTCTTCTCTTCGCCTGTGCAACCTTTGTCTGGACGTTTGCCTCCCTGGGCTGCGGCGGTGGCGGCGGTTCGTCTTGTCCGGCGAAGAATGCGCCCGATGTCTCCGGAACGTGGATGGTGGACAATACGACGATCGACCCCGTTCATACCGACTGCCCGTCCGAGCTGAATTCTCCGTTGTTAGACGAGATCGAGGGATCGAGCTTCGGCGTGACGCAGAATGTCGGCTCGGTCACTCTGGACGATCACAAGGGCGACGTTCTCAAGGGCTGCGTTGCCGATAGCGGCGATGTGAGCGGTTCGGCACATCAGTCGGGTTCGGAGCAAGGCTGCAATGTGTCGGTCAATGTAAGCCTTTCCGGGAATTTCAACAGCAGCCCGACCAACACCACGTTTCGCTTTGTGATCCACGGCTCGGGCGCTTGCTCACTTTCTTGCACACTGACCCTCGATTCCCGTTTTACTCGTATGAATACCGGCGTGGTCGCCGCGGCAGTCGCCCCTTCCGGAGGTGCGTACGTCGATCGAATCCTCGGTCGTTGAGAAATATTTCGAGAGGCGAGACGGGCGGCACCCTTCTGCGCCAAGGCCGGATTGCACGCAAAGCGGCCTAGTTGGTATTCTGCGGGCATGTCCCAGCGCCAAGAACCGTGGTTGATGCGTACGTATGCGGGCCACACCAACCCGCAAGCGGCAAACGAGCTGTTTCGTAAGAACCTGTCCAAAGGCCAGACCGGACTGAGCGTTGCCTTCGACCTGCCGACACAGACCGGCTACGACTCCGATCACCCGATGGCCACGGGAGAGGTCGGCAAGGTTGGCGTGCCGATTTGCCACATCGACGACATGGCGCAGCTCTTCGAGCAGATTCCGCTCGCCAAGATGAACACGTCGATGACCATCAACGCCACCGCCGCGTGGCTGCTGGCGCTGTACGTTGCCGTCGCCGAGCGTCAGGGGGCAAATGCCCGTGAGCTGCGCGGCACGACGCAGAACGACATCCTCAAAGAGTTCCTGGCGCGCGGTACGTACGCTTTTCCGCCGGAGCCGTCGCTCAAGCTGACGGCCGACACGATCGAATATACCGTCGAGCACATTCCGAAGTGGAATCCGGTCAACATCTGCAGCTACCATCTGCAGGAAGCCGGCGCGACGCCGGTGCAGGAGATCGCCTTCGCGTTGGCCAACGCCTGCGCGATTCTCGATCGCGTGCAGAAGCGTCCGGGCATCGATATGCCCAACGTCATCGGCGCCATCTCGTTCTTCGTCAACGCCGGCATCCGCTTCGTCGAGGAGATGTGCAAGCTCAAGGCGATGACGCGCTTGTGGAATCGGTTGACGCAGGAGCGTTACGGCGTCGCCGACGCGGCAAAACGTCGCCTGCGCTACGGCGTGCAGGTCAACTCTCTCGGCCTGACGGCGCAGCAGCCGGAGAACAACGTGCAACGCATCGTTCTCGAGATGCTGGCCGTGACCTTGTCGAAAGAGGCGCGGGCGCGTTCGGTGCAACTGCCGGCGTGGAATGAGGCGTTGGGTTTGCCGCGACCGTGGGACCAGCAATGGTCGCTGCGCATCCAGCAGGTGCTGGCGTACGAGACGGATCTGCTCGAGTACGACAAAGACATTTTCGAAGGGTCGATCGTGATCGAAGCGAAGGTGAAGGAGCTGATGGCAGGGGCTGAGGCAGAGCTGGAGCGGATTCTAAAGCTCGGCGACTCGGCGCAAGCCATCGATCTGATGAAGCGCGCCCTTGTCGCCAGCCATGCACAACGCCAGCGCAAGATCGAGAGCGGCGACCTCAGTGTCATCGGCATCAACAAGTTCGTCGAGCATGAACCGTCGCCCTTGGTCTCCGGTGAGAGCGCCGAAAGCATCCTCGTCGTCGATCCGGAAGCCGAGCGTCGGCAGGTGGAACGGCTCAACGCCTTTCGTGCCAAGCGCAACCAAGCAGAGGTCGACCAGGCACTGAAGGCATTGACCGATGCTGCCAAGGGCGGGACCAACATCATGCCGGCCTCGATTCGCGCCGCGCACGCCGGCGTCACCACCGGAGAATGGGCGCAAGCCTTGCGTCAAGTGTTCGGCGAATACCGCGCTCCGACCGGCTTGCAGGGTGCAACCTTCAGCGGCGAAGGTGCAAGCATCGCCGCAGTGCGTGAGCGCGCCGCGACGGTGGCGAAGAAGCTCGGGCATCCTCTGCGCTTGCTGGTCGCGAAGCCCGGACTCGATGGCCACTCGAACGGCGCCGAGCAGATCGCCGTACGCGCCAAAGAAGCCGGCCTCGAAGTGATCTACGACGGCATTCGGCTGACGCCGGAGCAGATCGTCGAGTCGGCTTTGCAAGAAGACGTCGATGCTGTCGGTCTGTCGATCCATTCGGGCTCGCACATGACATTGATTCCGAAGGTCACGGAGCTGCTGCGCCAGCGCGGCCTCTCCGACGTCCCGGTGTTTGTCGGTGGCATCATCCCGCACAGCGACCACGCCAAGCTGAAGGGGCAGGGCGTGGCACGCATCTATACTCCGGGCGAGGCGACTTTGACTCAGATCATCGGTGATATCGTCGATACGATCGGCGCGGTGCGATCGCACGCCGGCGCGGCGTGAACGGCGCGCTCGACCGCGCTAGAAATTCCGCACCTCGTGCCAGCGTAACAGAGTTGCTCCGGAGACCAGACCGAAGAGCGACTCGTCGACGTGAAAGCCGCTGGTGGTGGTCTTGTTGATGCTGCCGGCCACCAATGCGCCGTAGGCATCACTTGTGCCCACGAAGCTCACGTCGGCGTCGGGAGCATAGATCGCAAAGAATGCATTGGTGCCGCCGCGGACGTTGAAGGTTACCCCGGCCGGAGTGCTGGCATAGACCGTGAAGTTCACCGGCTTCGCTGTGGAATTGACGATGCCGCCGCCTGACAAGTCGAAGCTTCCGGTCAGGTTGATCTTTACCGCGGCGCTGACGGTGATGGTCGCACTGCCGCTTTGGGTGATCGACGCGAAGCAGTATGTGTTCGCGGCCAGATTGATGATGGCGGTGCTTTTCTCGGTGAGGACGCCGGTCGCTGCATTGTACGACCAGCTGCCACTGCCGGTGATGCCCGTGTTGCTGGAGTACGGCGGCCCGCAGGGGGTGACGGAGGAAAGATCGAGTGGCGCGGCGTTCTGAATGCGCGCACCGGTGATCGTGCCGCTGCTGACGCTACCCGAGGCGATAGCGCTGCCGCGGATCGTCGCGTTGCTGTTCAAGGTGATGTTGCCGTTGCTGCGGAGATCGCCGCGACTGCCGGCCGACGCCGCCTTGTACGCTCCGACCGATGAATCATAGCTATCGACGACGGACGTGCCGGTTATGCTCACCGAGCGTTTTCCTACCAGCCCGTTCTTGAACAGGGCGCGCCCGTCCACTTGCGCAACGACGACGCGCTCAGCCCCCATGAAACGGCCCATGGAAACGATGTAAAGAATGCCGTCGCGGTCGCGGCTCGGGTCGTTGGCACCCGTCCATTCGTCGTAGTTGTCCGCCAGTCGAACATAGTAGCCGTCCGTGGCGCCGCCTCCACCGAAAGACGCGAAGCGGTACGATGTCGCATCGACGGTTTGCACGCTGCCGAGACCGACGAGGGCGCCGGCAGTGCCGGAGCTTGCCAGGTCGTCGGTGAACGACGTGCCACCCGCCGTCTTGACCAGGCTGAACCCATGATTCAATCCGGCATCGGCGATCTCGAGCGCTTTCTTGGCGAACAATTGGTTGCGTGCGACGATCGCCTCGATGCGCGACGTTGTCGACCCGAAGATCGCTAGCGACAACAATAGTGCGCTGAACAGCAGTACCGTGATCAGCGCCGCGCCATCCTGACGACGCAGAAGGCGTGCCGGTTCGCGGTGGATCGGTTGGTGCAGGTTCGCCGGCATAGTCATCGCTCGCTTCAGTTTCTCCGAGTAACCAGAGAGCGCAGGCTGCTACTTGCGGAAGTGTTTGTTCCGGCGCTCATCGTGATGTCGAACTGTTTGCCGGCAACCACCGTGGAGATTTGCAAATCATCGATCGTGTCGGCGACCAGCTGCGCTCCCGCCCCTTGATTGGCGTCCATCGTTAGTGCCGCGGCGCCGGTGGTGGCGTTGGTGCCGATGCGAAACGTCGTCACGTCGACTCGACAAATGGTCGTGCCGGGCGGGTAGGCGCGCGTCAGCCCTTGCGCTCCGCTCTGCGTCGGGTCCGTGTCGATGCTCACGGTCGTGCCAGACACGGCGGTCACCAGGGCATTTTGTCCGTCGTCGATCAGGATGAGGGAACGCGATGTGTTGTCGATGAGGGCGGAGACGGATGTGTTCAAGACCAGACTGCTGACGGAGAGCGACGTGGCGCCGGCAGCTGCTGTCGCTGACAAGGCCAGGGCAGGCCCTTGGAGGCAACCGGCGACCGTGATGCTATCCGGTTTGCCGCCGCCATCGACGATTTGTGGGTTGGCAGCGAAACCGGCGACCCAGGGAACCCAAAGAGCCAGGCTGCTGGCCGGCAGGCCGTATCCCGAGGTCCGAAGCAAGTCCGTGACTTCATCCATACCGATGCGCAGATTCTGCTCGGTGGCCACGGCGACGCGCTGCCCTTCGTAGACCCGGTTGTGTGTCGACAACAGGCTGACCGCCCCAAGAATCAGGACACTGGTAGGAACCATCGCCGCCAGCAACTCGACCAGGGTGAATCCGCTTTGTCCGCGCCGATGCATCGCCAACTCAACTCGTAGCTCGGATGGTTTGCAGCTGGACCTGACGGCCTCCGGCGTCGGGCCACGCGACGATCACCGTCAGCACCTGCGTGCCGGTGACGGGTCCGGAAGCAACGGTCCAGCGTCGGGTGAAGATGCCATTGGTGGTGCCTCGGGTTGCCGTCAGCAGACTTGCGTCGGCGCCGCTCGCCAGTTGCGCATACGCCGTGTTCTGCAGCTCTTCGAGCTTATCCTGTGCAAGTCCGGTGGCCGCTGTGATGTGCCGGGTGAGGAGGTTCGTCTGGATGCTGGTAAAGAACAATACCGAAAGGGTCACCAGCAGCGTGAAGAAAATCCCGAGGGCGATGAGCACTTCGACCAGAGTGAACCCTTTGGATGCCTTTGCCATGAGCGACCCTAGTTCACTTGCACCTGCCCGGTTGCCGCAACCACGACCTGCTTGGTTTTTCCGTTACTGTTGGTCAGGGTGATGGTGCCGCCCGGCGGCGCGCTGCCATTGGGGGCAAAGGTGACGCCGTTGGCGCCATCGAGAGTGATTCCTGGAGTGTTCTGGGTGATGTCTTGGGTCGTGATCGGTTCGCCGGTGTCCTCGACGCCGTTGCCATTGCTGTCGATGTGGATGCGGTAGGACCTGCTGCCGATGACGACGAAGCGGCAGTGTCGGTTCGCAAGAATCGCGGTCATCCGCGCCCTTTGCAGTGCGGAAAAGATCTCGTGCGCGGCGCCTGTCAGGTTGTAGGTGCGTGTAAAGGCCGGAAGATAAGGCGCCGCCGTGCCGATGAGGATGGCGAACAGTGATACCGTGACCAGCAGCTCGGGTAGGGAGAAACCCGCTGGGTGGCGAAGACGCACGCGCCGGTAGACGCAGGCGGAGGCGCTCCGCTGGTGGCAGGTCATTCCGAAGCCTCGGCTGGGGCGTCGCTTACGGCGGAGTCTGCTGTCGCTTCGGCGATCTTGCGCGTATGGATCCCTGGGTTCGGGCACGTGAGAGACACCGAACGGGCGTCGGTTTGGTATTCGTACGGTTGTCCTGACACCGGGTCGATCCAAGGATTGAGGAGATAGGGAGGGCCGAGAGCGGCCAAGCGTTCCGGTAGACCGCCGGTGTGCTGCGCATAGCGCACGATCGCATCCATGATTTCGACTTGGCGCTGCAGGCACGCATCCGCCGACTCGAGCGCGACGACTTCCGGAGGCGGTGCGGCCGGCAGCTCGGGAGGGGGCAGCAGCAGCACAACGATCTCGGCGAGGGCGAGTACCGATGTGAGAGCGAGCGCCGTGATCCACGGCCACGTTGCCTTCGGTGTTTCGGTCGCAATCGCCGGCGAGAAGGATGAACTGAGTAGGTCTTGCACGGCGTCGGCGCCCGGCGGCGTCGCACGTTCGTCGGCGGCGTCGGGCATGAGCTCGCGCAACTCGTCGACGTACTGCGCAACGAGGAGGTGCGGGTCGACCTTCTCCGGCTTGAGATCCATCATGGCTCTTTCGGCTGCGCGTAAACCGCGCCGTTCCAAAAGTAGTAGACCGTCGGATCTTCGCGGCTCTAGGCGCGCAGGTAACACGGTTCATCCGGCGAGCAACGGACCGACGCCGTGAGATCCGCGGGTACCGCAACGTGGTGGTGACCGAGCTCGTGCGGTCCGATGACGCTGTAGGATTCTGGACGGTCCGGTCTATAGAGACTCAGTGCTTTGCCCAGTCGGATCACCTCGGCACTGGTCCGTGCGTTGCTGCGGCGCAGGTCAATGGCGCGATAGGTCGGAACTGCCAGGATCGCGTCAGCCAGCAATCCTGCGAAAATGAACCATTTCAAGCGCACGTTGTCGTCTCCTGGATAGCGGGAGATGTCTTCGCAACGGGTGTGCCATGCGGTCAAAACGGAGTACCGACGAGCCGGAGAGCCAGATTCGGAACCGCCTCAGGCGGTCGAGTGACACTGGAATGCCGAAATCAGACATCTGGCGGTATAGCGCCGATCGCCGGGGGCGTTGGACGTGCGTTGGGAGAAGACGGTGGCGCCAAGTTGTCCGCGGTTCTCAAGGCTTGATGGCAACGCGGCAGGGTCCAACCATCGATTGGTACGCATTCTGCTGCCGCAACCGTGTCGGGAGCCTACGCATGGGTACAACGAACGAGAGCGGCGATGCTGCATTGTTGAGATTCTTGGTCCAAAACAAGCTTTGTGCGCCGGAATTAGCCCAGACCGCCAATCAGGAGCTCCTCAATGAGAAGCGAGCCGACCTGATCGCCTGGCTGGTTCGCAAGAACGTGATTGACGAAGAAGCCTTGGCGCGAGCCCTGTCCGAGCGCTTGCAAATCCCCTACGTCAACCTTGCTTCTCTGGTGCTGGACACAGCGGTGAGCACCCTTCTGAAGGAAGACGTGGCAACGCGCTTTGGTACCGTACCGCTGCGCGCCTCGGATGCTTCCCTGGT
Organism: Deltaproteobacteria bacterium; assembly: GCA_016200585.1. Lineage (GTDB taxonomy): Bacteria > Desulfobacterota > Binatia > HRBIN30 > HRBIN30 > JACQEN01. Next base: position 29,040 of record JACQEN010000132.1, on the reverse strand, counting down.
AGTCGCGATGGCCAATCCCTTGGATCGGGAAGCGGTGCGCGCTGTTGAATTTGCAGCCGGTCGGCGCCTGCACGTCGAAGTGGCGACCCGAACCATCGTTCAAGACACGCTGGCCCATATGTACCACCTCGACCAAGCTCTCGACGAGTATCTTAGGGGGATACCGGAGGGCAAAGACCTCCCGGTCACCGAGCTCGTTAACGAATCGTGCGACATCAAGAGCTTGATGCGTAAGAGTGCGCTGCCGCCCGTCGTCAAGCTTCTGAACCTGATTCTGGTTGAGGCGATCCAGGGCGGGGCAAGCGACGTTCACATCGAGACCGCTGACGCCTCCGTGCTCGTCCGCTACCGCATCGACGGCATCCTGGAGGAGACGTTCCGGCTGCCGAAGTGGGTCCAGGCGCCGCTCATCGCTCGTTGTAAGGTGCTCGCCAAGCTCGACATCACCGAACGCCGCGTTCCGCAAGACGGCAGGATTCGTATCAACTATCGCGAGTCGATTATCGACCTACGCATGTCGAGCCTGCCGACCCAATTCGGAGAAAAGATCACGCTACGGATCCTCGACTCCAGCCGGGCGCCAAAGGGTTTGGACAACTTCGGGTTCTCAGCCCACGACCTTCAATGCATTCGCCACGCAATCCACCGGCCGGAGGGTATGATTCTGGTAACCGGGCCGACCGGCAGCGGGAAATCCACCACCTTGTACGGCATGCTTGCCGAGATGATCTCGCCGGAAAGAAACATCGTGACGATCGAAAATCCGATCGAGTACCACCTGCAGGGTGTCAATCAAGTTGAGGTCAACCTGAAGCAAGGGCTGACGTTTGCCGACACGCTGCGTTCGATCCTACGCCAAGACCCCGACGTGATCATGATCGGCGAGATCCGCGACTACGAGACCGCCGAGGTTGCGCTGCAAGCGGCGCAAACCGGCCATTTGGTTCTCAGTACCCTCCATACGAACGACGCGGTTTCGACAATCACACGGCTCGTCGACATCGGCGTCGAACCATACATGTTGGCGTCGTCGCTGCATCTGATCCTGGCGCAACGTCTGCTGCGGCGGACCTGCGAACAATGCGCCGCTCCCTATGCACCGAACCCTACCCAGTTGCGGGCTTTACAGATCGAGACCGGCGCGCATCGATTCCAGCGCGGTACAGGTTGCCCGGCGTGTCACAATACCGGTCTCTCCGGGCGTTCGGCGGCGTTCGAAGTGCTTCCGATCACGACTGCGGTCGCCAAGATCATTGAGGCCAAAGGCTCGGAGAACGCTCTTCGGGCTCAGGGACGCACGAGCGGCATGCGCACGCTGGCCGAGCAAGCAGCGACAATGGTCAGTGCGGGTATCACGACGGCAGACGAAGTGCTTCGGGTGGTCGACGTGCTCGACCCGGGATCGCGTTGTCCCTCGTGCGGAAACGCCATCGACGACAACTTCGTAGCATGTCCGCACTGCGCCACGCCGCTCCAAGTGAAATGCCAGGGCTGTCACGCGCGGCTGGAGAGGGAATGGCAGATCTGTCCTTACTGCGGTGCGGCGGCAGGACAACAGGCGAGCGTGAGAAGCGCGCCGGTTGCGATGCCGCCAGCGGTCGGCAGGCGACAAGCACCAGCGGCGCTGCCAAACACAACCGCGCAGCAATTCCGTGTGCTGGTTGTCGACGATCAGCAAGATATGCGACGGCTGGCGGCACTAACGCTGGAGCGTAGCGGCCTGCCGATTGCCGTGTCGGTGGCGGCCAGCGGTTTGGAGGCGCTCGAGAGCGCCGTAGCCGAACCGCCCGATGCCGTTGTGTTGGACGTCATGATGCCCGGGATGGACGGCTTCGAAGTCTGCCGCCAGTTGCGCGCCAACCTGCGAACGGCATTCATTCCGATCCTCATGCTGACGGCGCTGGACGACCCGGACAATCGGGCTGCCGGATTCCTTGCCGGCACCGACGACTACATGGGCAAGCCGTATGCACGGGCCGAGCTGATCGCGCGCGTCGGTCGCATTCTGCAGCGTACGTACGGCGCTTCGTTCGGCTTCGAGACGTTTAGGCCAGAGCCAGCGGGACAGGGCTTGTCGGCTGCGTGATTGCTTTGTCTCGTGTCGTCTTGCGACCGGGATCAAGCTTCCCACTCGCGTCGCCGCTGTAGTGCCTTCACGCCGCGCATCGGACCTAATGGGAAGACGCAGAAATCCTCACACCCGTCTGGTTGCTCAGCGGAATCAGGCGTGGTTAGGAGAACTGAATCCGTATTCACGTCGTCGTCGGTCGTTCTCGAAGGAGGGGTTTCATGCGCAGTCCTCGTGATTTCTTCAAGCCGTTGGCGCTCGGAGCGCCGTCGCCGGTCACTGAAATTCCCATCAAACCGTCTCGGGTCATTCACTTCTTCGATCCAAGCAACCCGAAAATGGCGGCCAAGGTGCCCGACATGGCCAAGCAGGCGGATATCTTGTTGGGAAACCTCGAGGACGCGATCCCGGCCGACAAGAAGATCGACGCCCGCGAGGGTTTGGTGAGGATTGGTCGCGAGGTGGATTTCGCCGGAACGCCGCTGTGGACGCGAGTCAACAGTCTGGACAGTCCGTGGTTCCTGGACGACGCAATTCGTTTGGTCGGCGAGATCGGCGCGCGCCTCGAAGTGATGATGATCCCCAAGGTCGAGGGACCGTGGGATATCCACTACGTCGATCGCTTGCTGGCGCAGCTCGAAGGACGTCACAAGCTGCAAAAGCCGATCTTGGTGCACGCGATTTTGGAAACGGCGCAGGGCGTGACCCACGTCGAAGAGATTTGTGCGGCCAGCCCGCGCATGCAAGGCGTCAGCTTCGGGCCGGCGGATCTTGCAGCCTCGCGGCGCATGAAGACGACTCGTGTCGGCGGCGGCCATCCGGCGTACCTGGTGCGCAACGATCCGGACCCGAAGAATCCGCAGGCACCACGACCGACGGCGCAGCAGGACCCATGGCACTACTCGATTGCACGCATGGTCGACGCTTGCACGGCAAACGGAGCGCTACCGTTCTATGGGCCGTTCGGCGACATCGCCGACAGTCTGGGGTGCGAGGACCAGTTCCGCGCTGCGTTCTTGTTGGGCTGCGTCGGCGCGTGGTCTCTGCATCCCAGCCAGATCACCATCGCCAAGAAGGTCTTCAGCCCGCCGCCCGAAGAGGTGGCTTTCGCAAAGCGCGTTCTCGAGGCCATGCCCGACGGTCGCGGTGTGCAGATGATCGACGGCAAGATGCAGGACGACGCCACGTGGAAGCAATGCAAGGTGATGGTGAACCTGGCAAAATTGCTGGCCGCCAAGGACGCCGATCTAGCGCAGGCCTACGGGTTCTGAAACCCACCGTCGTTTAGTCCTGAGAATCTCCGCGCGGATAGGCCGGACAACCGGCCTATTCGTGAATGACGTGTCGCTATCGGACGTTTCGGTCAAACCTAGACGCCACCCGTATTACGGTGGTCTGTGGCGCGTCGCCGGCACGCGCGTGTCGGTCGACAGCATCATCCATGCGTCTTGGCGAGGTCCACGCCGGAACAGATCGGTCAAGAGTACCATGCCTTACTCTTGCCGATGTTTATGGCGTCTTTCACTACTATCGGATGCATCGTAGGGCCGCGGACGCGTATCTGAAGATGCAAGACTGGCTGGACAAGACACTCCGTGGCGACCTGGGCGCGGAGCACAGGAAGTTTCTGACCAGCCTTCGGCGGCGGATGGAGGCGCGCTGGCTCACCGGGAACGGGTGAGCCGCGTTCCGCCCCTCTTCGACGATCCCTCCTCGCCTAGAGCGCACTCGATCGGCTAGCTCACAACGCGCGACATGTGGTAAACGTCTGCGGCAGCTTCAGCCGCCGCCGGAGCCGGCAGCGGGAACGATAGCGACCAGAAACGACGGCCGAAGAGAAAGAAAAGAGGCAGCGAAAAGAAGAGAACGCTTAACGTCACGGCCTCAACGCCCCTGGTCCTCAACGCCCCTGGTCAATGATTGTGGCAAATGACAGGAGGGAAGCGATGTTTCCCGAAACTCTCCCAGGAATAGCCTTCAGTTCCACCCGCTATTGTACCCAGCCCGCACTTCTCGCACTCACCGGTGCTCTTGCGCTCGCAGGCATGATTTTTCCTCAAGAGGTCACCGCTTGGCGCCAGGACATTGGTGGCTCGGCGGCTTCTGGTCAAGGAGAGGCGCGATCTGTAACTGTTGACATCGCCGGGAACGTCGTCGCGGCTGGTCGTGTGAACGGAGATCTCGCAGTGATCAAGTTTGATGGAGCTACTGGCATCGAGCTTTGGCGACATCTTGTCGATGGAACCCAAGTTGGAAATCTCGACATAGATACCGCCCTCGCCGTGACTGTCGACACGACAGGCGATGTGATTGCCGCGGGTGTAATCTCGAACCTCGGTACCGGTGAAGACTTCATCGTGATCAAGCTCGCCAACGGATCGGGTGCGGAGCTCTGGCGTAAGGAGATCAATGGGCCCGCCGGGGGCGTGGATATTGCGCGGTCCGCCGCGGTCGATGCAGCGGGTGATGTAGTCGTGGCGGGAAACCTCTCCGAGACGGTTACTGGCAATGCCTTCACGGTGATCAAGTTTGCGGGAGGGTCAGGGGTCGAGGTCTGGCGCTTCGAGATCAGCGGCACCACCGCGGGCGGATCCTACAATGGTGCTGGTCCAATAGTCGTGGACACCTCTGGGGACGTCGTCGCTGCGGGCGTTCTCGACAACACGGCAACGGGTCCTGATTTCACCGTGATCAAGCTCTCTGGAGGCTCAGGGGCTGAGTTATGGCGCGAAGAAATCAGCGGTACTGCAGCCCTTGGCGACGATGAAGCGGGCGCCGTAGCACTAGATGCGGCAGGGGACGTGATGGCGGTAGGGGCAGTCGAGAACGTGGGTAGCGGTGCCGATTTTGCGGCGATCAAGCTCTCCGGAGGCTCGGGGGCGGAGCTATGGCGAAGGGAGATAGACTTCTCGGGCGACAACGATTGGGCCTACTCTGTGGCGGTCGATGGGGTCGGGAATGTCGTTGCGGGGGGCGTTATCAACGATCGCCGCTCCAATCGGTCTGGCATCGCGGTTAAGTTCGCCGGGAACACCGGAGCCGAGATCTGGCGTCAATCGTTGGGTAAGGGCAGGACCGGGGCGGTCGCGATCGATGCCGCAACCGACGTCATCGCGACAACTGACAAGAGTAATATTTTGGTATCAAAGCTGGCCGGGGGAACCGGCGTGCCGCTCTGGCAACAAGAGATCGTGAGCCCGCTTGACCAAGGTAGATTTTTTGTCAGCGGAACAGTCGACAGCTCAGGGAACGCAATTGCCGCAGGGCGTCGCGAGACGGAAGCGACTCCCTCGTTTGCATTCACCGTCGTAGACTTGAGTGGTCTGGATGGGACGGTTGGTCAAGTGCGCGGCAAGAAGCTAGTGGTGAGGGATAATTCCGGCGACCCCACAAAGCGCATGCTGAGCGCGGTGAGTCAGGATAGTACGATCCGTACATCGCCTCCTGGGAGCGCCGGTGATCCGATCATCGGTGGGGCAAAGCTACGACTCCTGAACCCGGCAACGCTCGAGTCCGCAGCGTTCACGCTGCCGGCTGGTGGATGGTGGACGGGGCTTGGCAATCCACCCGGTTCCCTGGGATACAGGTACGACGATCCTCATGGTGCGAACGGCCCGTGCAAGTCACTGCGCGCCGGGGGAGGTAAGCGTCTGGGGGCGATGTGCTTGGGTAGGCTTGGCACGATCCCGTTTACTCTCGACGAAGCCAATCAAGGTTCGCTGACAGTTTCCATCCAGCTCGGGACCGCGGTGCCACAGTGTTTCACCTTTGGTGGTACGGTGGTGATGGACCACGGGACAGCGAACCCCGGACCAAGCGGGGTGTTTAGGGCGAAGAACTCGTCGTACGCCCCGCCCAGTTGCCCGGTCCCATAAGACAATGTCGGGGCGCCGCCGTGGTTCACCCTACGGCCGCCATCGGTGGCGGCAACGAAAACACTCATCGCCGCGTCAGCGGGTGCATATGGGCGCAGCGTGCCGAGAAGTTGGAAGCCGCCCCGGACAGCGCGAGCGAACGTGCCAGGAGGACCCAGCACTGCAAGAGTCTGCCCCATCCCAGCAGATCGAATCGAGCCCAGACTCGCGTTAGCACGTCTCCAGGTAGGCAAGCCCAGGCTGCGCCTTGACATCAGCTGTCTAAACGCGCAGCGGTAAGACGGTCGAGGGGGCTACAGTAAATGGCTCTCACTCGACGCGAAAAGAGGGGCACAATGAGGAGCTGGGGGTGTCGTTTCCTTGCCGTTTTCGCTGTGGTGGTGTTGTGCACTCCACCCGTCGCCGTTGCTGTGTGCGGTGACGGTGTTCTCGATCCGGGTGAGCAGTGTGACGATGGCAACCGAAACAACTGTGACGGTTGCAGTTCCCAGTGTCGGTCCGAGCCCGCCGGGGCCTCGTGGTGCTTTGTCGGGGGACCGCAGGGCGGCCACACCTTTTCGCTTGCCATCGATCCTACCACTCCCTCCACAATCTACGCTGGCACACAAGGGGTGTTGTTCAAGAGCACCGACGCCGGGCTGTCATGGCTCCCGAGCTCCACGGGCTTTTCGGGAACGGAAGTGGTGTCCATCGCCATCAAGCCGGATCAGCCTTCTGTGCTCTTGGCCGGATCCGTCGTCGCGGGAAACACGCCTCCGATGATCAATCGTAGCGATGATGCCGGGGTGTCGTGGAATTACACGAATGGGAACGGCGGAGGCTCAATTGTATTCGATCCTAGCAACCCAAACATCGTGTACGGCCTGAACATGCGAAGTCAGGACGCCGGGCAGACCTGGGAGTCGCAGGGCCAGCCCGGGATGTGTGCCACGGCAATCGCGGCAACGATGACAGATGTCATCTATGGTCTGGCACCCGCAACCGGTCTCTTCAAAAGCACAGACGCGGGTACGACATGGACGCTTGTCAACGCCGACGTGGGGTTGTTGGCCAACGATCCGTGGTTCTGTGGTCTGGCAATTGATCCATCTGACGTCAGGCGAATCTATTTCGGAGCAACCGACGGAGCCTACCGTAGTGATGACGGAGGCTATAGCTTCGCAAAAGTCCTCGGTTCCGGTCCTTTGCGACCGTGGCCTCACGCCATTGTGATTTCGCCGCTCGACGGGGCCATCTTCGTTGGCGCAGCTTTTTCGCCCGGCGATGGCCTCTACAAGAGCATGGATGGCGGGAATACTTGGATGACGCGGCTCGTAGGCCATCGCATCCTTGCGATCGCGATCGATCCGCAGAGTCCCAATGTCATGTACGCCGGAACCGGGGCGGGCGTCTTCCGCAGCAATGATGCGGGGGACACCTGGGTGCTGCGTACGGCTGGCGTGAACGCCGCGTCGATCACCACGTTCGCCCGGCGGGCCACTGACGCGGCGTTGTTCGCGGGCACGGATACGGTGGGCGTGTGGTTTCGCGCACCCGGCACCACGACTTGGGAGCCGAGGAACGCCGGGCTTCCGCCGGATCAGACGGTGTGGACTCTTGTCACCAGCCCTCAGGCGCCGTCGACGTTGTATGCCACCGTGGCGGGTGAGGACGGCAAACCAAAGGGCGTGTTCAAGAGCACGGATGACGGCAATAGTTGGCAGAGTGTTCTCGATGACTCGTATAGTGGATACGGACTCGCGATCGATCCATCAAACCCAAATATCGTATACGCAGACACGCTGTACTCGATGTACAAAACCGTTGATGGAGGCGCCAATTGGTCTCTGCTGCATGGAGTTGCTGGAGGAATTTTCACTCCCATAGCCGTAGATCCGGTGTATCCGCTCACGGTATACGCGGGCGGCACGAACCCGAGCAAGAGCACCGATGGCGGCGCCAACTGGGTCAGCTTCAACCTGCCGCCAAGCGGTGATTGCACCGCAACGTACATTTGGGGGATGTTGATCGATCCGAGCGATTCATCGGTGATCTATGCATCGACAGGATGCGGGCTCTACAAGAGTGCCGACCGTGGGGCGACGTGGCGAAATACGGCACCTATATTGACCAGTAGCCCAGAAGACGCCGCGCTGACAATCGATGAAAACGACCCATCGCATCTTTTCGCCGCGCTGCAATCTACCGGCGTCTACGCCAGTGAGGATGCGGGGGGAACCTGGACGCCGCTCTCGAACGAGGGCATGCCGAACCTTTTCATTAGGGCGCTCATCGTTAGTGGCGGCTCGGCCACCCCGACCGGTCCGCAGCGTGCGGAATTACCACTCCCTTCGGCGCTCCTCTTGGCCGCTACGGGGACCGCCGGCGGCGAAAGTGGGATATTTCAGAAAGTGACTGGCCCTCCAGCTGCCACAGCTATGATTCCTGGCGGCGGCACCAGTGCCCACGACTGTATTCACGAGTGGTCGGCAGCACTCATTCCGGCACGTAACAGCATGGGCATTCCGGTCTCTCGACAGCTGTGCACGGACGACGATCCCGCATGCGACTTCGGCCCTCCGGGGGACAGTTCGTGTACGTTTCGTGTACGCCTCTGCTTCAACGTAGCCGAGCAGCGCTTCCCGTGTACAGCGTCCGACGTCGGACAGGTTCAACTCGCAGCACCACAGGGCGGAGTAGCCGCTGCGAATCGCGATGGCTTGGAGGCGTCGCTGCGTGGATTGGGCGGAACGGTCCACGGGAAGTGCAAGGGCGGTAGCCTGAAGCGGGGACAGCCGTGCAGCAGCGATGGCGATTGTGGCGCCTCAGCCGGTAGCGGCAATGGCAAGTGCGACAATCGCATCGTTGCCTTCACTCCATCACTGACCGCTACAGATCGATGTGCCGGCTTCACAGCGATTCGAGTGCCGCTGCGCAAGACGGCACATGGCTTCACTCGGGCCTCGGCGACGCTCAGACTCAAGGCTCTGCCGTCGAAAGATCCCGTTACCGGCAAGAAGCGGGCGAGCGATACCGATTCGTTGACGCTGGAGTGCAAGCCGCCGCGGCTGGCGACCCGTCCTCCGCAGTAGCACTGCTACGGAGGGAGGAAGCGGCTGTCGTTTATTCCTGAGAATCTCCGCCGCACGGCCGCTTCATCGGTCGTGAGCATGAACCTGCTTCATGCTCACGACCAAAAATCCTCACCGTCCTTTTGGTTGCCAGTCGGCTTGCAGCGTGTTTAGCTGACCGGGTCCGTACAAACCTTCATTTTGGTAGGAGTCTCTAGCAAGCGTCGTTACCGCTTCTGGCGCCCGAAGTATGGCCCGGCGGCGCGGCGTTGAGAGGGCTGTTGATGAGTGTGCGATTGGCGAACGTGCAGGGGCGAGCAGCCCTGGTGATCGGGGACAAAGTCGCCGACGTCGAACAAGCCTCGAAAGGACGCTTCGGGCCCGATCCGATGGCGCTCCTCGAGCACTGGGAGAGCTTCACTCAGTGGGCGGCGGGTGTACGCAGCGGCGACGCCACAGCTGGGCTCGATGAAAGTCGCCTCGGCCCGCCTGTACCGCGACCGGCGAAAGTGTTTGGCGTGGGCATGAACTACCGAGCCCATGCCGCGGAAGCCGGCCTGCCGATTCCCTCCACTCCCGTCATCTTCACCAAGTTTCCGAATTGCATTGTCGGGCCGCGCTCCGACGTCGAGATCCTTTCGGACTATGTCGATTGGGAAGTCGAGTTGGTGGCGGTCGTCGGCCGTGGTGGTCGGGGAATCACCGAAGGCGCGGCCCTGAAGCACGTCGCGGGATACTGTGTCGGGCAGGACATCTCCGACCGCAAGATGCAGTTTGCCGACGTACCGCCGCAGTTTTCGATGGGCAAGTCGTGCGACACGTACGGCCCGATCGGGCCGGCGCTGGTGTCGCTCGACGGCTTTGCCAACCCCGACGACCTGGCGATCTGCTGCGACCTCGACCAGGAACGCGTGCAGGATGCGCGTACCAGCGATTTGATCTTCTCGGTCGCCGAGCTGGTCGTTTTTCTTTCGAGGTATTGCACGCTGGCAGCGGGCGACATGATCTTTACCGGGACGCCGAGCGGCGTTGGGTCGACGCGTAACCCGCGCCGTTATCTCAAAGCGGGCGAAGAGATCGTCAGTACGATCGAGGGCATTGGTACGATTCGCAATCGCTGCGTTGCGGCGCAGCGGTAGGCAAACTCACGCTTCAATATGACGAGGGGAAATGTGAACACGGCGCTGAAAAAATGGGTCGACGAGGTCGCGGCAATCACCACACCGGCTCGCATTCACTGGGTCGACGGTTCGCAAGAGGAGAACGACCGTCTCATCAAGGAGATGCTCGACAGCGGCGTGCTGCAGAATCTCAACCAGGAAAAGTTTCCGCATTGCTACTTGCATCGCAGCGACCCGAGCGATGTGGCGCGCACCGAGCACCTCACCTTCATCTGCTCCGAGAAGAAGGAAGACGCCGGGCCTATCAACAATTGGATGGCACCGGGCGAGGCGCGCGAGAAGGTCGGCAGTTTGTTTCGCGGCGCCATGCAGGGCCGAACGATGTACGTCATCCCGTATCTCATGGGTCCGGAGGGCTCGCCGTTCAGCAAGGTCGGCGTGGAAATTACCGATAGTCCGTATGTCGTTGCCAACATGCGCATCATGACGCGCATGGGCGACGTGGCGACGCGCGCCCTCGGTGACAGCAGCGAGTTCGTCAAAGGGCTGCATTCTCTCGGCGACCTCAGCCCCGATCGCCGTTTCATCTGCCACTTCCCGGAGGCCAAGGAGATTTGGAGCATCGGTTCGGGGTACGGCGGCAACGCCTTGCTCGGCAAGAAGTGCTTCGCGCTACGCATTGCCAGCGTGCAAGCGCAGGAAGAGGGATGGCTTGCGGAGCACATGCTGATCCTCGGGTTGGAAAGCCCGCAAGGTGAGATCCACTACGTCGCCGCGGCGTTCCCGAGTGCGTGCGGTAAAACCAACCTGGCGATGCTGGTGCCGCCGGCGTCGCAGAAGGGTTGGAAGGTGTGGACGGTCGGCGACGACATCGCCTGGCTGCGCATTGGCCCCGACGGGCGCTTGTGGGCGATCAATCCGGAGGCCGGGTTCTTCGGCGTGGCGCCGGGCACATCGAGCAAGACCAACCCGAATGCCATGGCGACGGTGAAGAAAAACAGCATCTTCACAAATGTCGCGGTGACCGACGAAGGCTGCCCGTGGTGGGAAGGCATCGATGGCGAGGTGCCGCAGCATCTCACCGACTGGCGCGGGCAGTCGTGGACCAAAGGCTCACCGGACAAGGCGGCGCATCCGAACTCGCGCTTCACGGCGCCGGCGGCGCAGTGCCCGAGCATTTCGTCGAAGTTCAACGAGCCGCAGGGCGTGCCGATCTCGGCGCTGATCTTTGGCGGACGACGAGCGCGAACGGCACCGCTGGTGTTCGAGGCGTTCGATTGGAACCACGGCGTGTTCGTTGCCGCATCCGTAGCCTCGGAGACGACAGCCGCACAGAGCGGAGCGGTCGGCGTCGTGCGCCGCGATCCGATGGCCATGCTGCCGTTCTGCGGCTACAACATGGCCGACTACTTCGGCCACTGGCTGAAAATGGGCAGCGTGGTCCCGAAGCCCCCGAAGATTTTCCACGTCAACTGGTTCCGCCAGAACGCCGAAGGCAAGTTCATCTGGCCCGGCTTCGGCGAGAACATGCGCGTCCTGCGCTGGATCCTCGACCGTTGCCAAGGCAAGGGTGGGGCCGTCGAGTCGCCCATCGGCTACTTGCCCGGGAACGGCGCGCTCGATGTCAGCGGGCTGAATCTCGATGCGTCGACGATCAGCGAGTTGCTATCGGTTTCACGCGACGACTGGCGTACCGAGACCCAGGGGATCGGCGAGTTCTTCGGGAAGTTCGGCGACCGCCTCCCCAAGGAGATGGAGGCGCAGCGTCAGGGACTCATCAAGCGGCTCGGGTAGGCGGAAAGCCAAAGTCGAAAAGTCGAGCGGTCGGCAGAGCGCTGGAGAAGGCTGTTCAGCTTCTCAACTCTTCGGCTCGGTCCGTTGGTCAGCCGATGGTCGGCGCGCCATGCTCGGGCTGAGCGCTCGTCGTAGAATCTTGCCGTTGCGGGTGCGCGGCAGGTCGTCGACGAGGTAGACGATTTTCGGGGCCTTGTACGACGCCAGATGCTGGCGGCCGTAGGCGAGCAGCGCGTCGGTGGTTAGGCTGCTGCCGTGCTTCAAGACAACGTACGCGGCGACCAGCAACTTGTCGCCGCCGACGGCCTCGCCGACGGTTGCGGCGTCGGCGACTTCGGGATGCTCCTTGAGCACGCGGTCGACCTCGAGCGGTGAGACGCGATAGCCGAAGCTCTTGATGAGGTCGTCCTTGCGGCCGAGGAACCAGATGTAGCCGTCCGCGTCGCGCCGCGCATAGTCGCCGGTGAGAAACCAGTTGTCGTGGAAGCAGCGTGCCGTCTCTTCCGGTTGCTTCCAGTAGCCGAGCATCAGGGCCGGGTCGCTCTTGGGAATGCACAGCATGCCTTCCTCATTCGGCGCGACCTCCTGCCACGTGCCCGGATCGAGGAGCTTCACGTCGTGGCCGGGTTGCGCAAAGCCGGCGGACCCGGGACGAATCGGCTGCGATCGCGTCTGGCAGAGGTAGTACGAGCATTCGGTCATGCCCAGACCCTCGTAGATCTCCATGCCGAAACGCTGGCGCCAGGCGGCCAGGACCTCTTCCGACAGATGCTCGCCGGCGCACATGCAATGCCGCAACAACGGCACGTCGGCTTGTGCAAAGGCGGTCTTCTGGATGATGTGACGATACAGCGTCGGCACGCCGATGAAGGTGGTCGCCCGATGCTTGGCGATCAGCGGCGGCCAGATGCTGCCGTCGTTGCTGCCTTCGTGGACGATGGTTGTATGGCCGCGATACAGCGGGTCCATCAAGCCAGTGCCGAGGACGTAGGTCCAGTTGTACTTCCCGGAGTGCAGGACACGATCCCCTTGCGGCAGGAAGTCGAACCAGTACTGCGACGACGGCTGCTTGCCGATGAGAACGCGATGCGCATGCAGCACGCCCTTGGCATAGCCCATCGTGCCCGACGTGTAGACGAGGTAGGCCGGATCGTCGGCGCGCGTCGGATGGGCGGGTTCCCAATGGTGGATGCGCGCCAGCCGCGTTTCCAGGTCGATGAGCGACAGGTGCGACGAAGGTGCCGTCGATCCACCGCCGACGAGCATGACGTGGCGGACGTGATCGAGCCGGTCGAAGGTCGCGTGCAAAGTGTTCCAGCTGGCGTGGTCGGTCACCACGACACGGGCGCCGGAGTCGGTTGCCAGATGGACGATCTCATCGGCGGTGAGAAGAGGGGAGGTCGGCACCGGAACGGCGCCGCGCTTCATGGCTCCGAGGAACACCACCGAGTACTCGATGCAGTTGGGCAGACGGATCAAGATGCGGTCGCCGGCTGCAATGTCGATCTCACGCAGGAGTTGTGCGAAGCGGCTGGTCTGTTCGGCCAGCTCGGCGTAGGTCAACGAGCGCACACCGAGGACATCATCGTCGACGATGACGGCTTCCCGTTTGGCGAGTGGCCCGCGCGCGTGAGCGTCGCTGCAGGCGACGGCGATGTTGAAGTGCTCGGGGATGTCCCAGGTCCATTTCGGGAACGACGCCACGGTCGCGGTTGATAGCCAATTCGATTCAGACCGGGTAGGGTTGCGCCCATGGCGAACGACGAATTCATTGCGCTACCCAACTGTGACGTGCGGCTGCCGTGGCTCGGCCTCGGCACCTGGGCCTGGGGCGACAAGTCGACCTGGGGCATGAACGGCTACGACAGCAGCTACAACATCGACACGATTCGTGAGGCCTACCAGCGGTCGATCGCCTGTGGCGTCACCTTGCTCGACACCGCGGAAGCGTACGGCGAAGGTGAAAGCGAGCGCATCATCGGTCGCTTGCTGGTGGAGGACAAGGCCAATCGCAACCGCGTCGTGGTGGCGACGAAGTTCATTCCGTTTCCGTGGCGGTTCAACGTCGGCAGCGCGCTGATGAGCTCGTTGCGCGCTTCACTGGAGCGCCTGCAGATGCCGTATGTCCATCTCTACCAGATTCACGGACCGATCAGTTTGCGCTCGCATCAGGCGATGGCGGATGCGTTGGCGTCGGCGCATTCTGCGGGCCTGGTGAAGGCCGTCGGCGTGTCGAACTACTCGGAGAAAGAGGTGCGTGCCATCCACCGTGCCTTGAAGGAACGCGGCATCGCCCTATCGACCAATCAGGTGGAGTTCTCGCTGCTGCGCATGCGGCCCGAGTCCACTGGCTTGTTGGGCGCCTGCAAGGAGCTCGGCGTGGTGATTCTGTCGTACTCGCCGGTGGGGCAGGGACGGCTCACCGGCAAGTACAGCGCCGCCAACCCGCCACCGGGAAAGCGCAACTTCTCGGCCTATCCAATGGCCGAGATCGAGCCGATCATCGCCGAGCTGCGCCGTTGCGGCGAGAAGCATGGCGGCAAGACGCCGTCGCAGGTGGCGCTCAACTGGCTCATCTGCAAAGGCACCGTTCCGATTCCGGGCGCGAAGAACGCGGCGCAAGCCGAGCAGAACGCCGGCGCCCTCGGCTGGCGCTTGTCGGCCGAAGAGGTCGCGGCACTCGATCGCGTTGCCAAGCCGGGACAGCGCGGCGTGTTCAACCGCATCTGGCAGCATGGATGATGCTAGAGGAGCACGGCCGAAGGCGCGACGCAGCTACTTTCGTTGTGGCTCGATGCGCAGCGCCCTTCCTAGCCATGCACTACAAAGACCTTGTGGGGGTCGCCGAAGAAACAACCACCAAAGCTCACGAGGACGATCAAATAGGGCAAGCTCAAGTACAACAGTGAGCGCCGGCGCACGGAGAGAAACTGCAACCCGACGATGATCAGCCAGTATGCACCGCACAGCGCGAATTCGCCGATGCCATCGGGCCAGGAGTCGCGCGCGACCGGCAGCAGCATCCAAAGACCTGCTGGAAGAAACAGTAGGGCGGTAGCGATGGCACGTAGGGGAGACCGGCTCGATCCCAGAAACGCTCCCAGACTGGCGACAAGGACCCACAGCCCAATCAGCCAAGGAATGACCGCTCGCGATCTCTTGTCTTCAATCCACGTAACGAGCACTTTCCTTCATCTCTTCGACTCCTCGATCGTAACTTCACCGTCCGCGTTGCAATCCCCGATGCAGAGCGAGACGGGGCCAGAATCATTACAGCTCTATCTTGCTTGCAGTTCAAGGTTGTTCTTCGTGACCTGTTTGGCGACCGCGTGGTGTTGACCCGTCACGGTGGCGGTCCGACCAAGGCTCAAACACCGATGCCGGCCGAACTGAGTGCCGCAATTCAGCGTGCTCTACGGCGCTCTTTGCCGTCGGCCGGATGGCTGGCGGTATCGAGCAGAGCCAGGAGGCGCCGGGCGGCTTCGGTTGGCGTGACCTTGCCGCCGGCGACGGCGGCTTCCAGGTCGGGGAGCAGATCTTGTACGTCGCTGCGTCCGAGGAAGTGCTCTTTGAGGCCGTCGTTGATCATGTTCCAGAACCAGGTCTGTTGCTGCGTCCGGCGCTTCTGCGCCAACGCTCCCGACGCTTCGAGTCTGCCGCGATGGTCCTGCACGATCGCCCAGATGCGATCCATACCTGTGGCCTTGAGCCCGCTCACCGTGACCACCGGCGGATCCCATTGGCTGCTGGAGTGGCGGAAGAGGTTCAAGGCGCCGCGATACTCTGCCGCGGCTTGCTCGGCGCGCCGCAAGTTGTCGCCGTCGGCCTTGTTGATCGCCAGCGCGTCGACCAGCTCGAGGATCCCCTTCTTGATGCCCTGCAGCTCGTCGCCGGCGCCGGCAAGCATGAGCACCAGAAAGAAGTCGACCATCGAGGCCACGGTGAACTCCGATTGGCCGACGCCGACCGTCTCCACCAGCACCACGTCGTAACCCGCCGCCTCGCACACCAGGATCGCTTCGCGCGTACGCCGCGCCACGCCGCCCAGCGAGCCGGCCGACGGGCTCGGGCGGATGAAGGCTTCGGGTGAAGTCGACAGCTGCGCCATGCGCGTCTTGTCGCCGAGGATGCTACCGCCGGAGATCGCACTCGAAGGATCGACCGCCAGTACGGCAACACGTTTGCCGATGCCGATCAGATACAATCCGAAGGCTTCAATAAAGGTGCTCTTACCGACGCCGGGGACGCCGCTGACCCCGACTCGGTACGCCCTGCCGGTATGCGGCAACAGCACCTCCAGCAACCTCTGCGCATCGCGTTGATGATCGGCGCGTGTGCTTTCGACCAGCGTGATTGCCTTGGCCAAGGCGCGACGGTTGCCGGTGCGCAGGTCGGCGGCGAGGGAATCAATTGAAATAGACATGGGGGCTCGGGTTAGGGGTTAAGGGGCTATGGGGTTGCCCCGTACCCCTAACCGCTAACCGCTATTCTCATGCCGTCGCCGCTCGTGGCGTCGATTCGCCGGCGTGGCGTACGAGCTTCAGAACCTTGCGAGCGGCGCCGGGGATCTTGGTGCCGGGACCGAAGATTGCCTTTACGCCGACGCTTTCGAGGAATTTGTAGTCGCGCGCCGGGATGATGCCGCCGACGGTGACGACGATGTCGTTGGCACCAAGTCGCTCGAGCTCTTTGATCAGCTGCGGTACCAGGGTTTTGTGGCCACCCGATTGCGTCGACACGCCGACGACGTGGACGTCGTTCTCGACCGCTTGCCGCGCCACTTCTTCCGGCGTTTGAAAGAGCGTGCCGATGTCGACGTCGAATCCGAGATCGGCAAACGCCGTGGCGATCACCTTGGCGCCGCGGTCGTGTCCGTCTTGTCCGACTTTGGCGACCAGCATGCGCGGCCGGCGGCCGTGCTCGGCGGCGAAGTGGTCGACTTCGGTGCGCAGCTCCTTCCATTCCGCATCGTCGCCGTATTGTCCGCCGTAGACGCCGGTGATGGAGCGAATCTCCGCGGCGTAGCGCCCCCATACTTTCTCGAGGGCCGAGGAGATCTCGCCGACGGTGGCGCGCGCTCGGGCGGCGTCGACGGCCAGGGCCAGCAGATTGCCTTGGCCGTTCTCCGCCGACTTGGTCAGCGCATTGAGGGCCGTCTGAGCCTTGCCGGCGTCGCGCGTTTCTTTGATGCGCTTGAGCCGCGCCACCTGCGCTTCGCGCACGGCGCTGTTGTCGATCTCGCGGATGTCGATCTCCGGCTCTTCGGAAAGCTGAAACTTGTTGACGCCGACGATGATGTCTTCGCCGCGGTCGACACGGGCCTGGCGCCGCGCCGAGGTTTCCTCGATGCGCAGCTTCGGCATGCCGGCTTCGATCGCCTTGGTCATGCCGCCCATCGCTTCGACTTCTTCGACGATTCCCAGCGCTTTACGCGCCAGGGCATGCGTCAGCGATTCCATGAAGTACGAACCGGCCCACGGATCGATGACCTTGGGAATCCCGGTTTCGAGCTGCAGGATCAGCTGCGTGTTGCGCGCCACGCGTGCCGAGGCGTCGGTCGGCAGAGCAATCGCCTCGTCGAAGGAATTGGTGTGCAAGCTTTGGGTTCCGCCAAACACCGCGGCCATGGCTTCGACGGTTGTGCGGATGACGTTGTTGAACGGATCCTGCTCGGTGAGGCTGGCGCCCGACGTCTGGCAGTGTGTGCGCAGCATCAGCGAGGTTTGCTGTTTTGGGCTGAAGTGTTTCTTCACCAGGGTCGCCCACAGCAAGCGCGCTGCCCGCAGTTTGGCGACCTCCATGTAGAAGCTCATGCCGATGGCGAAGAAGAACGACAGACGGCCGGCGAAGGCGTCGATGTCGAGGCCCTTCGACAGCGCCGCACGCACATACTCGAGCCCGTTGGCGATGGTGAACGCCAGCTCGAGGTCGCACGTCGCTCCCGCTTCCTGCATGTGGTAGCCGGAGATCGAGATGGAATTGAACTTCGGCATCTCCTTGCTGGTGTACTCGATAATGCCGGCGACGATGCGCATCGACGGTTTGGGCGGATAGATGTAGGTGTTGCGCACCGTGAACTCTTTGAGGATGTCGTTTTGGATGGTGCCGGTGAGCTTGGCGCGCGGCACACCTTGCTCTTCGCCGGCGACGATGAAGCTGGCGAGCACCGGGAGAACGGCGCCGTTCATCGTCATCGACACCGACATCTTGTCGAGCGGCACGCCGTCGAACAGGATCTTCATGTCTTCGACCGAATCGATGGCGACACCGGCCTTGCCGACATCACCGACGACGCGCGGGTGGTCGCTGTCATAGCCGCGGTGGGTTGCCAGATCGAACGCAACCGACAAGCCCAT
Organism: Deltaproteobacteria bacterium; assembly: GCA_016200585.1. GTDB lineage: Bacteria > Desulfobacterota > Binatia > HRBIN30 > HRBIN30 > JACQEN01. The sequence continues at coordinate 10,776 of JACQEN010000132.1, read as the reverse complement.
CTGGCCGGCGGCGAGATTGGCGCGGTAGAAGGCGTTCGATTCTTCGGCAGTCGAAAAGCCGGCGTACTGGCGGATGGTCCACGGCTGACCGGCGTACATGGTGGCGCGCGGACCGCGCAGGAAGGGAAAATCTCCCGGGACGGTGTCGGCGAAATCGAGATCGGCAACGTCGGCGCGCGTGTAGAGCGGCTTGACGTCGATGCCTTCCGGCGTGTGCCACAGGAGGCCGTCCGGATCGGCGCCCTTGCGTTCTTTGCTTGCCAGTTGCCGCCACAGTTCGAGGTCGGCTCTGCCTTTGTCCGCCATGCGATGCTCTCCTTACCTGCGTGCGCGGCGACCCGGTTGGGTTCGCGGCCGCTTGGTTGTAAGCAAATCGACGTTCTGGAGCAATTGTTGTCTACGAGAGTACGACAAGTTCGCGCCCTATGGTAGGAGGGCGGCGTGCTTGATATCAGGTCGAGCCGAATGACTCCCAAACCGCTGTGCGCGCCAGGCGCAGAGAGGTATTCAGAGCAAGCGTAGGATCGTGGCCGTGCTTTCGCGTGATCTCTGGATCGTCATTGCCGCATGGGCTGCGCTCGCACCCGTGCTGCTCGGAGTAGGATTGTTGACCAGGCGCGTTCTCGGCGGGCGCGCCAGATCGGCGGGTGACCTGTGGATGGCGTACTGGCTCGGATGGACGGCCATCTTGCTGCTCCTGCAGCTGTGGCACTTTCTGTTGCCGGTGCGCGACCTGGCGCGCATCTTCATTGCGACCCTCGCGACCGTCGGCTTGATCACCGGCGGCTGGAGTCTCTGGGTCGATTTGCTGCGCCGCCTGCCGCGCCATGCGCTGTGGGCTGCCAGCTTCCTGGCGGCGACGCTGTGGCTCGCCAACCACGCTCTGTACGGGCCGCGTTTTGGCGACAGATAGCGCGCCATTCATCGGGCGCTCCTATCACGTTACCAACAGCGTTTTGGTCTGGGGACTGACGGCGCGCTGCCTGCTCGGCTGCGAGCGCTTGTTGTTGCGCCGCGGGGCGGCACGGGCTGCGGACCTGTTCTACGCGTTGATGCTGCCGGCTCTGTGCAATCAAGCCGTCAGCGTCTTCTTTACCAGCCCATCACCCGACCTTTGTGTCGGTCTCTTTGGGATCATCCTGGCCGGCGAGCTGATAGTCTTCCTCGAGCTTGCACCCGGCGACGAGTCGCATTTCCTTTTGCGCGCCATTGCGTGGATCGGCGCGGCAGCGATTACGGTGAAGTTGTCGATCGGCGGGTTGGCAATCGCCATTGTCCCGGTGGCCTTCTTGTGCTGGTGGTGGCGCGAACGACAAGGGCTACCGGCGGCAGGGTCGATGCTTGTCCAGCTGGCCTTGATTGTGGCGTTTGGGGTCGTTCCCTGGATCGGGAGCAACCTGATCACCAGCGGGTGTCCGTTGTACCCGAGCAAGTGGGGGGCATTGCCGGTCGATTGGACCACCAAACTTGACGCTGTGGGTTGGATCCAGCGACCGATGATGCTCGACGTCCGTGAGCTCTTTCGTGACCCGACATGGTTCCGCGGAGCCTTGATCAGCTTGGGTTGGTCGGATTCAGCGGTGTTGGACTCGCTGGCGGTGGGAATCTTTGCTCTGGTGGTCGGCGTTCCTCTGCGCTTGTGGCGTTGGTGGCGCGGCAAGTCGGCAGGGTTGTCGCCGGTCATCCTGGTGCCGACGCTGGTGTCGTTCGTGTTTTGCTTCTTGAACGCGCCGATGCCGCGCTATCAGGGCACGACGATCTGGGTCCTGCCCGTACAGCTCGTTTTGCTCGGGATGGGAGAAACGATTCGCGGCGGCCGATGGTGGTTGCGCGCCGGCGCGGTCGCTTTCGTCGTGTGGGCGACGGCCATGCCGTTCTGGCGCGGCAAGGAGGTGTGGTCGGAGGTCAAGCAGTTCGAGATTGTCGGGCGCACGCCGGTCGAAGAGGTTCGCCTCGCCAGTGGGTTGGTGGTGACGGTACCGAAAGGCACGCCGACGTGCCTCGACGCGTCGCTGCCGTGCACCCCCGAACCGCATCCGGGATTGCGTCTGCGCCGCGCCGACGACTTGGCGTCGGGATTCACGATCGATCTGAGCGTGGCAGATGAAACCCCGCCGACCGGCCGATAGGGTGAGGCAGTCGCTTGTTCATCGCGGCTTCGGCTGGCACTCGCGGTGGCGAAAGCAGTCGACGAGATGGTCGTTTACCATTCCGGTCGCTTGCATGAAGGTGTAGATGATGGTCGGGCCGACGAAGCGAAAGCCGCGTTGCCTCAAGGCTCGACTGAGCGCTTCCGCTTCCTTTGTTTTGGCCGGTACGTCGCGCAAGTTGCGCCAGCGATTGTGAATCGCCTTGCCGTCGACGAACGACCACAACCAGGCGTCGAAGGAAGCGGTTGATTCGAGCAGCTGCAGCAAGGCCTTGGCGTTGGTGATGGTTGCATCGATCTTGAGACGGTTGCGGACAATGCCGGCGTCGGCCAGCAGCCGGGTGCGGTCGCGCGCACCGAAGCGGGCGACACGTTGCGCATCGAAGTTCGCGAAGGCCTTACGATAGTTCTGGCGCTTCTTGAGGATGGTGATCCAGCTGAGGCCGGCCTGCGCGCCTTCGAGAATGAGCATTTCGAACAAGCGACGGTCGTCGTGCAGCGGCACACCCCATTCGTCGTCGTGGTATGCGACGTACAGCGGGTCGCTCCCGGCCCAGCCGCAACGCCGCAGCCCATCCGAGTCGTGCTTCATCAAATCACCAATTGGCCGCAGGTTGCTCGCGAAACATCAAACGATCCTGGTCGCGTGCCCTTGCCAGTAGCGATCCTTGAGCAGCCGCTTGTAGAGTTTGCCGGTCGGATGGCGCGGCAGCTCGGCTTCGAAGTCGATGCTGCGCGGGCATTTGAAGCGCGCCAGGCGTTGCTGGCAGAACTCCATGAGCTCCTGGGCCAGGGCAGGGCCGGCATCGGTCATGGAGATGGGTTGAACGACGGCCTTGACCTCTTCGCCGAGGTCGGCATTGGGCACACCGAAGACCGCCACGTCGGCGACCTTGGGATGATTGATCAGGACGTTCTCGGCTTCTTGCGGATAGATGTTGACGCCGCCCGAAATGATCATGTTGGCCTTGCGATCGGTGAGGTAGAGATAGCCTTCGGCGTCGACGTAGCCGATGTCGCCGAGGGTCGACCAGCCTTGGGCGTTGCGGCTTCCCGCCGTCTTGGCCGGATCGTTGTGGTATTCGAAAGCCGGCCCGGCGCCGAAATAGATGGTTCCGATCTCGCCCTGCGGCAGCTCTTCGCCGTCGTCGCCGACGATGTGAATCTCGCCCAATAGCGCCCGTCCGACCGATCCCTTGTGCGCCAGCCATTCCTCCGAGGTGATGGCGGTGAAACCGTTGCCTTCGGTGCCGGCGTAGTATTCGAAGAGGATCGGTCCCCACCAGTCGATCATCTGTTCCTTCACCTGGATTGGACAGGGGGCGGCAGCGTGGATGGCGACGCGCAACGTGGACAGATTGAACTGACGGCGCGTTTCGTCGGGCAGCTTCAGCATGCGCACGAACATCGTCGGCACCAATTGCGAGTGGGTGATGTGGTGCAGCTCGACCAAGCGCAAGTAGTCGGGGGGATCGAACTTATCCATGATCACGGCCGTACCGCCGAGACGGTGAACCGACATGCAGAAGCGCAAGGGGGCGGCGTGATACAGCGGCGCCGGTGAAAGGTAGCGGGTGGTTTCATCGGTGCCGTAGAGAAACTTCATCAACTGCAGCAAGGCGGGCGGGGTACCGATCGGGTCGCCCTTGAGGGCGAACTTCACGCCCTTGGGCCGACCTGTCGTGCCGGAGGAATAGAGCATATCCTGGCCTTCGCTCTCGTCGACAACCGCGGTTGCTGGCTGCACGGCCACCGCTGCTTCGTACGATTCGAATCCTGCTGTCGTGCCGTCGATCATGAAACGGCCGTGCAGCGTCGTCAGCTTTGCGGCCAGCTCATCGGCGAGGTCGCGCTTGTAGGCCGAGGTGATGAAAATCTTCGCACCGCAGTCGGCGACGATGTACTCGGCCTCGGCGGCCGTGAGGCGCGAGCTGATGGGCGTGTAGTAGAGGCCGCTGCGTTGCGCAGCCCAGGTGATCTCCAGAAAACGCGGGTGGTTTTCCAGACACAGTGCGATCGCATCGCCTGTCCGCAGGCCGAGCGATCGAAACAGCTGGGCGCAGCGGTTCGATCGCTCATCGAGCTGGCGATAGGTAACCGTCTCGCCGCTGCCGGCCATGATGTAGGCGGGCTTGTCGGGTGTCGTTTGCGCGTGTGTTCCTGGATACATTTGAGCTCCCGTCGAGGCGTCATCGCTGCCACAAGCGTCGATGCGCTACAAGACGGCAATGCTTTTCTGCGCTGCAAAAAAGGGGCATGATCTGTGGCTAGCGGCGAGATAGGAATAGGTGCTGGCGAGCTCAAACCAGAATTGCAGCGTAGCTATCTGAAAACCTTCTTCGCTGTTCCCAGCTTTTCCATCTTGTCGCGGCTCGTGCCAGTGCCCGCGCAGCGATGGGCTTTTTGGATCGTGATAAAATTGACACTCGCCTCGCCGCAGTGTACTCACAACGCGGGGTGGTGGAGTGGACGCGATATGTTCGCAACGGAGGCGGAAAATGTTTGAGCGATTGGATCGGTGTCGCGGGCTTTTGCTCGGCGTAGGTGCGCTCGCAGCAACGTGCTTGTTGGCTTCGACGGCGTTGGCGCAATTTCAGCTGAGCTCGCAACGTGCCCAAGACGGTACGGTCTACGAGATCATTTCCGTTCCGAATTTGCCGTCGCTCTTCGGGGGCGCCGAGGAAGTGCGGATCACGACCCTGGGTGGCAGCGTCAATGGATTCCAGACGTGTTCGCAATCCGGTACTGCCAACCAACCGGTGAAGGCCGGTAGCGGCGTCGACACCGGCGCCGGGCAGGCGCTTCATCCTCTCAGCGCCACGTTCCGCACGACCGTGCTCAACGTCGTCGACCCGAGCAACGTTTCGTTCACCGCGATCGGCAGTGGCAGACTGGTCATCGGTAGCACCGGCAATCAGTTCGAGGTGTGTCGGGAATCCAACTACTGTCTCGGTCACAGTCCGATCGCGACGGTATCGTCAATAACTCAGTCGGACGCCAACGTACCCGCCGCCTGCGTTGCATCACTCACAGCGGCTTGCGGTTCTCTCACCACCCTGGGCTTCGGTTTGGCGAGCAATGGGACGAACTGCACGGCGATGCCGACCGTCAGTACGACGATTTGCGGCCCGCGCCCGACCGACGGCTTTACCGTGCGCAAAGGCCAGGCCATCGTCATCATCTACAATCACAGCCTCAGTATGCAGGGTTTCAGTGTCGGCGCTGCAGGGTTCGGCGTCGATACCGATAACATTCGTGGCGTCAACTGCTCCGGCAGCAATGTCGTCGTCAACGCCGATGCCCAGAACCCGTCAGCTCCTGCCCGCGCTCCTTTGCCGTTCCAAAAGCCGGCGCCGGCACTGTCAGCGCTCGCACTGGTGGCGACGGCGATGTTGCTGATCGGCTTTGGTCTGATCCGCTTGTTGCGGCCGGTACCGGTTCGAAGTGTAGAGAAGTCGAAGCGCTGAAAGATCGAAAGGCAGCAGACCCGGCCCTTCGACTTCTGGACTCTTTCGACTCTTCGACTTTTGGAATCTAGGGCTTCGACCTCGATCGCCTAGAATCCCAACTCCCTCAGCTCTACCGGGCGGTGCTCGCGAATCGATTGTTCCGCGGCGGCTCCGACCGCTACGGCCAGGGCGCCGTCTTCGATTGTGACAACCGGCTTGGTGCCGTTGCGAATCGCTTCCTGAAAAGCAACGTGCTCGAAGTAGGTCGAACCGTGGTGCGCTCCGGCCGTGCCGATGGAAACATCGAGATCGAAGGTTCGGACCTCACGGTCGCTGCCGTCGCGGCGGCTGAGCGCAAAAATGTGATCGGGCTCGAACGCCTGTAGCTTGCCGCGGCTGCCGGTTGCGGTGATTTCGACCTCGTGCGCAGAGCCCTCGGCGAACATACAGAGATCGAGCATGGCGCGGATACCGCCGTCGTAGTCGACGATGGTGAAGGCATTGTCGATGATGTCGGGTGTTTGGCCGTCGTAGCGTTCGTCGAGATGGTTGACGTCCTGTGCCCCCGAGGCGAAGACGCGCTGCGGCCGCTGTGCAGCTAGCAGATTCATGAGATCGAAGAAGTGGCAGCACTTTTCGACCAACGTGCCACCGGTATTGCGGGCAAAGCGATTCCAGTTGTCGACCTTGGGGAGAAACGGGAAGCGATGCTCGCGGATGGCGATCATCTGCAGGTACCCGACGGCCTGTGAACCTGCCTGCTCGAGCAGGTGGGCGACGCTTGGCATGAAGCGGTACTCCATTCCGACCCAGACGATGCCGCGACGGCGAGCACCGGCTTCGATCGTGCGGTGGCAGTGATCGACCTGCGTGCACAGCGGCTTCTCGACCAGGATGTGCTTGTTGGTGCGGAAGATGTCCTGAAGAACGTCGTAGTGCGTGAAATTCGGGCTGGCGACGACCACGGCGTCGATGGGCGCCGCGCGCAGCATGTCGCGATAGTCGCGGTAGACCTCGACTCCATCGCCGGCAAAGCTTTTGCCCCAACTGCGGCTGGTTTCATTCGGGTCGGAGATTGCAGCAACCCGCCCGCCCGGAGTAAGGCCGATATTCATGATGTGCTCGCAACCCATCATGCCCGTGCCGATGATCCCGTAGCGGATGACGTCCATGGCCCGATTAACCTACCAAAGCGGATCGGATGATTGAAGGTTGCGGCGGCTAGACGATTCACGATCGGATCGCTGAGACGATCAAGTTGGCGACCAGCCGCCAATGACGTAATCTTCAATCGTCAATCGACCTCTGATAGCGTGTCGCGGATGGACATTTTGCCGATCACGGATACGGCTCGCAGCCTCGGCAGCAGCTCACTGCGTGTCTTCCCGCTTGCCTATGGCTGCTGGCGTTTCGCCGGAACCGATGTCCGGCACGCGCGAGAGAAGATCGAATCGGCGCTGGAAGCGGGAATGACTCTGTTCGACCACGCCGACATCTATGGAGGTAACGGCGCGGCAGAGGAGCTCTTCGGGAAGGTGCTCGCCGAGGTGCCGCACCTGCGCGACGCGATGGTTGTTGCCACCAAGTGCGGGATCATTCCCGGCGTGCCCTACGATTCGAGCCCGGCGCATATCGCTCGCGCTGTCGAAGGATCGTTGCGTCGCCTGCACGTCGACGTGATCGATCTTTATCAAATCCACCGCCCCGATTGGCTGGCTCATCCGGAAGAGGTGGCGACGGCCTTGTCGCAACTGCGCACCCAGGGGAAAATCCGCGAGGTCGGTGTCTCGAATTTCACCGCGGCGCAGTTCGAAGCCTTGCAGCACTACTTGCCGTTTCCGATCGCGACGCATCAGCCGGAGCTCAGTGCCTGGTGGCTCGAGCCGTTGCGCGACGGGGTCATCGACCAATGCACGCGCCGGCGGGTTACGCCGTTGGCGTGGAGTCCGCTGGCGGGCGGCAAGCTCGGATTGACCAGCGACGCCGCCAAGCGCGAGACCAATGGCGAACGACTGAGCACGCTGATCGAATGCCTCGACCGGATTGCCGCACCACAAAATGCGTCGCGCAGTGCAACGGCGCTGGCATTCCTCCTGGCGCACCCGGTGGGGATCGTTCCGATCATCGGCACGCAGCGTGTCGAGCGCATTCGCGACAGTTTGGAAGCGTTCCACGTACGGCTGACCCGCACCGATTGGTACGCGATTGTCCAGGCCTCGATGGGCAAGAAGTTGCCGTAACCGGTGGCGGAGAACGTAGAGCGCGAAATGCGGCGAGGCTATCGGGTGTCGTGAGGTCTCAAATGAAGCGTGACAGCCAAACGGTGGAGGTGGCCTGGTTCTGTCCGCTGTGCGACGACGACTACGAATATCTCGGCGTGCCGGAGCCGCAGCTGCGCAGCTCATTTGCGCATTGCCGCGATGTGTTGCTGCGAGCCGAGAGGAACGGCTTCAACAGCATTCTCTGTCCTTCGGGGTATGCACTGGGGATCGACAGCGTGGCCTTTGCCGGCGGTGTGGCGCCGCTGACCTCGTGCATCCGGATGCTGGTGGCGGTGCGCTGTGGCGAGATGTTTCCGCCGCAGTTGGCGCGGCAAATGGCGACACTCGATCGCATGCTGGAAGGGCGCCTGGCAATCAACATCATCTCCAGCGACTTGCCCGGCAGCCCATTGCCATCAGCGCCGCGCTACCGGCGCACGCGCGAGTGCATGCGGATTCTGCGCGCCCTGCTCAACGGCGAAGGCGTACGTTGCAGAGGCGAGTTCTATCAGCTCGACGTCGAGCCGCCGCTGCGCACGATGTGGGGTCGATCACCGCTCTTCTACTTCGGCGGCCTGTCGGACGATGCGCGCAACGTCGCCGCGGAAGAAGCCGACGTCTTTCTCATGTGGCCGGAGCCGCTGCCGGCGGTTGCGACCCTGTTGAGCGACATGCGCCGCCGTGCGGCAGTGGTGGGTCGCGAGCTGCTGTTCGGATATCGGGTTCACATGATCGTTCGCGAAACCGAGGCCGAGGCGCGGGCTGCGGCGTGGCGTTTAGTCAGCCGGTTGGACCCCGAAACCGGCGACGCCATCCGGCAACGCTCGCTCGATCACGCCTCGGTAGGGGTACAACGCCAGGCCGCGATGCGTCAGGCGGCCGATGACGAGGGGTTCGTAGAAGAGAATCTCTGGACCGGTATCGGTCGTGCCCGCAGTGGTTGCGGCGCTGCGCTGGTTGGCGATCCCGACCAGGTCGTGGCCAAGCTGCGTGCCTACATGGATCTCGGAATCCGCGCCTTCATCCTTTCCGGCTATCCGCACGAGCAGGAATGCGACTACGTGGCGCGCTACGTCCTGCCCCGGCTCAAGACGGGATGTTTGCAAATACCCTGAGAGGTAGTTTCTCCTCCCGGCTTGCTTGTCGGTTGGAAACGCCGTAGGCCGTCGTGCCATCCAAGCTCGGGAGGTTCTCCGAAATGATCGACCTGCAGCGCCAAGGTTCGGTGTTCGTGCTGACGATGCAAAGCGGCGAGAACCGCTTCAATCGGCCGTTTCTCAACGCGCTTACGGCAGCGCTCGATGAAGTGGAGGCATCGACTGGACCGGCTGCGTTGGTGACCACGGGTAGCGAGAAGTTTTTTTCCAACGGCCTCGATCTGACCTGGCTGATGGGTGACGGCGTGACCGAGGGCGGAGCGTTCATCAGCGACGTCATTCGTATGTTGGGTCGCGTCCTCGGCTTTCCCGTGCCGACGGTTGCGGCAATCAACGGGCACGCGTTTGCCGGCGGCGGAATGCTGGCCTTGGCTCACGACTTCCGCATCATGCGCGTCGATCGTGGTTTCTTCTGCCTGCCGGAGGTCGATATCAAGCTGCCGCTGGCGCCGGGGATGAGCGCTTTGATCAAGACGAGGCTGAGTGGGGCGGTCTTGCGTGACGCAGTCCTGACCGGAGCGCGCATCGGCGGTGCAGAGGCGCACGAGCGCGGAATCGTCGACGCCGCCCTGCCGGCCGACGAGGTGTTGCCGACAGCCATCGCCCGTGTTGCCGCCCTGGCTGACAAAGATCGCACGACCTACGCTGCCCTCAAGCGCGGTTTGTACGGTGAAACACTGGCGATCATGCAGCGTGGTGAGCTGCCGTGAGGGATGTACCGGATGGCGAAGGCAGCGACAGGCGCGCAGACCTCGCTTAACTTCTCGTCGCGCCCCCGTCGCCCCTCTCCCGTCTCCCGTCCCTCCGGTTCTTCATGTTTCTCGCGAATGCTCCCAGCCCGTCGAGGGCTCGAAGTACCGACGGCGCGCTGATCTGCTTCAGGCAGTCGTAGTGACCGAAGCGGCACGTGCGAGCCAGGCACGGGCTGCATGCAAGCCGTTCGTAGAGGACGGCGGTTCGCGGGCCGAGCGGCCCGGTGCGCGTCGGGTTGGTCGACCCGAAGATTCCGACGGTTGGAATGCCGCAGCCGCCTGCCATGTGCATCGAACCGGAGTCGTTGCCGGCAAAGCCGTCGCACAGCGACAGCAGGCCGAGGGCCTGGCCGATCGAGGTGCTGCCGGCGGCGATCAGCGCACCGCAGCGGCTGGCTGCGGCAACTGCTTCGCAGCGCGGGCGCTCCGTCGGGCTGCCTACCAGCACGCATTCGGCGCCAAAGTCGGTAGCGAGCACGTCGATCAGCTCAGCGTAGTGGGCCACCGGCCACTCTTTGGCCGGGCCGTACGCGGCGGTAGGGGCGAGAGCAATCAGTGGGCCGGCGGGACGCCGGCGCCGGTCGACGAGCCAGGCCTGCATTGCTCGGCTGTGGTGTGGTGCGACCGCGATTCCGAGGTCCACGTCGCTCACCTCGACTCCGAGGGTCGATTCTAGGAGGCGCAGGTAGCCTTTGGACTGGTGCTCTTCGGGATCGTGCGTGACCAGGCGCGCCGCGTCGGTGAGCAGCCAGGTACGAGCGTCGGCGGCTACACCGATACGTCGCGAAATGCGCGCTAGCGCCGGAACCAGCGCTGCGTCGAAGCTGCGTGGGAAGATGATGGCCAAATCAAACTCCTGCCGGCGGAGATCTTTGGCGAGGGACCAGCGCTGGGCGAGACCGCGCACGCGCGGCAACGGGATGACTTGATTGACCCAGGACATGCCATCGAAGAAGCTTGCCAGCCCGGGACGAACAAGGAGGCGGATTTCTGCCCGTCGCACTGGGG
>JACQEN010000112.1 GCA_016200585.1 Deltaproteobacteria bacterium | reverse complement strand
GCTCGAGCTCGTTTGGTGCGCTCAAAGACTTCAGCGATCGCATCACCACGGTGCGCCAACTCACCTCGGAAGCCAGCAAAGACATCTTCTTGAATGTCTGAAATGTCGCTTTCGGTCATCGTCCCGGTGCTCAACGAAGCGGCGGGCCTGGCGAACACGTTGCGCCAAGCTCGCCAACCGGGGGTTACCGAAATCATCGTCGTCGACGGCGGCAGCAGTGACGCCACTCTGCAAGTCGCCAACCAGCTTGCCGACCTCGTGCTTACCGCCCCCAAGGGTCGAGCCACTCAGATGAATGCCGGGGCCAAACGAGCGCGCGGCGATATTTTCCTCTTCCTGCACGGCGACACGTTGCTACCGGATGGTTTCGCCGACGCCGTGATCGACGTGTGCAGCCTGCCCCACGTGATTGGCGGCCGCTTCGATCTGCGCCTGGAACCTTCGAGCCCCCTGCTTCGCCTGACGGCATCGTTGATCAACCTGCGCTCACGCTTGAGCCGCATCGCCACCGGCGACCAAGCCATCTTCGCGCGGCGGCAAGCCTTTGTCGCACTCGGCGGCTTCGCAACCATTCCGCTGATGGAAGACATCGACTTCTGCCGCCGCATGAAACGCAACGGCCGCATCGCCTGCCTCCGGCAGCAGGTCGTCACATCGTCACGGCGCTGGCTCGACGATGGAGTGGTGCGCACCATTCTTCTGATGTGGAGCTTGCGCTTCTTGTATTTCTGCGGTGTCGCACCCGAAACGCTCAAACGAGCGTACAGCGACGCAAGACGCAGGTAGGAGTTTCGCTACGATCTCGTGAACCAAGCTCGCCGCGGCGACGTCCGCAGGATGCAGTGCCAGAGGACTCGTGAAAAAATACGCAGGTCCTGCGCACCCGCCACCAAACGCGTCTCGAATTGCGCGCCCTTGTTCAAGATCAGTTGCATCGCTCTGCGGCGATAGTTGCGATAGCTGTACAGCCGCTCCAACAACCGTTTGTAGCCCGCGTACAACTCCCGCCGCGACATCCCCTGTGGAACGACGTTGGTAAAAACGAACTGATCCCCGACAGATTCGGCGAGGAGCCGTCCGGCCTTCTTCAAGCGATCGTACAGAGGCGTCTTGGGCATCGCGTTGAGCAGACCGGTCATCGAAACCGGTATGCGCGCGTCCTGAATGAACCGAAACTGCTCTTCGAAGATCGACGGATCGTCATGGTCGAAACCGACGATCATCCCGGCCATGACCTCCATGCCGGCGCGCTGGATTCGATGCACGGCGTCGAGGATGTTCTCGCGCAGGTTCTGGGTCTTGTGGGTTTCCTCAAGACTTGCCGGGCGCGGCGACTCGATGCCGACGAAGATCGTCGTAAAGTTCGCCGCCCGCATCAGCTGGAGGAGCTCGTCATCCTGCGCGATGTTCAGGGTGACCTCGGTCATCATTTCAATCGGGTAGCGGTGTCCCTCCTGCCACTCGGCCAACGACCGCAACAACTGCTTGGCGTCCTTCTTGTTGCCGATGAAATTGTCGTCGACGACGAAGACGTTGCGTATGCCGAGTCGGTGGATCTCGTCGATCTCCGCCATCACCTGCGCCACCGCCTTCGTCCGCGGCCGCCGGCCGTACATGACGATGATGTCGCAAAACTCGCAGTTGAACGGACAGCCGCGCGCAAACTGAATGGTCATCGTCCGATAGCGAGCCACCTTGAGCAGGTCGAAACGCGGTAGCGGCGAATCGTGCATGCTCGGCTTCTCGACTTGCCGATACTCGGCGCGCCAGGCGCCGGTTTGAAAGTCGCGCAGGAACTCGGGCCAGGTATACTCGGCTTCGTCGACAAACACGACGTCGACCTTGCCGTGCAACTCCTCCGGGCAGAGGGAAGCGAACGGGCCGCCGATCACCACGAACTTGCCGCGCCGCCGGAACTCCGCTGCCAGCTCGAAGAGGCGCTGCTTGTGCACGACATACCCGGTGAGACCGATGATGTCGGCATCCACCTCGAAGTTCACCGGTTCGACGTTCTCGTCGCACAAAACAACCTCGTGCCCGGGCGGCGTGATTCCGGCGACGGTCGGCAGGGAGAGGTTGGGAAAGACGCAATCCTTTTTCAGGCTCGGCAAGATGCGGTCGAAGGTCCAAAACGACTCCGGATTGCGTGGCGCAACGAGATAGATCTTCATAGCGGGCCCACCTTCCTTCGGTGCAGCCGCTCGGGCCGTCACCGATCCTTCTCTACGCGAGATTGATCGACATGACTAGCCGCAGATTGTGGAGGTCTGGTTGCGGACCGAAGGCGATTTTCAGACAAACGCAATGGCTTCACGCTGCCGGCGATCGCGGCGACTGACCTCACCGACGACATAGACCTTTTCACGCTTGCGCCGCAAAGTGGCCAGTACACGGTCTGCGTCACGCGGCGCCACCACCATCATGAAGCCGATCCCCATGTTGAAGGTTCGCAGCATCTCGCCGTCGGAAATCGAACCGAGGCGCTGCAAGAGGCGAAAGACGCCGGGGATCGGCCACGAACCGACGCGGACATTGGCGACGCAGCCCGGCGGCAGGATACGCGGCAGATTGCCCGTGATGCCGCCGCCGGTAATGTGGGCCATGCCCTTCACGATGCCACGCGGCAAGGCACGCACTTGGGACACATAGATACGCGTCGGCCGCAGTAGCTCCTCGCCGAGTGTCACCTCCAGCTCGGGGGGCCGGGCACGCAAAGACAGCTTGCCGCGCTCGAAGCAAAGGTGACGCACGAGCGAAAAGCCGTTGCTGTGCAATCCGTTCGACGGCAAGCCGAGGATCACATCTCCTGGCGCGATACGTCGGCCGTCGATGACATCGTCTTGCTCGACCACACCGACGACGAAACCGGCGAGGTCGTATTCACCTGGCAGAAAGCAGCCGGGATGCTCCGCCGTCTCGCCGCCAATCAAACTGCAACCAGCCATTTTGCAGCCGCGGGCAATGCCGCGCAGAACCTCCGTAGCGACCGCCGGTTGCAAGCGATCGGTGACGTAGTAGTCGAGAAACGCCAGCGGCTCAGCGCCGAGAGTCAGCACGTCGTTGACGCTCATCGCCACCAGGTCGATGCCGATGGTGTCATGGCGCTTGGCCATCAGAGCCACCCGCAGCTTGGTGCCGACGCCATCGGTCGAGATCGCCAGCAGCGGCTTCTTGTACCCCGTAGGGAGGCGAAACAGGGCGCCGAAGCCGCCGACACCGGCGACCACTTCGCGACGGATGGTGGCGCGCGCCGCCGCTTTCGCCGCTGCGGCAACCCGGTCGCCGGCTTCAATGTTCACACCAGCCCGCTTGTACGATGCACCCGCCATGCGCCTTCCCTTTCCCCTCACGTCGTCTCCTCGAAGCCGTTGCTCAGAACGGCAAGCTGTTGTCCTCGTTGGCCCAGACGGAACACTTGTCGGGGTCGGTCGGCATCGCGAAATCGATCTGCCGAACCCCTTTGAACAGCGTACACATGATGTGATCGCCGATCCCCGGGCTAACGTTGAAGATGGCATTGTCATTCTGCGGCGAAGCGGCAAAGACCTGCGGGTAGCCCTCCCGAGGTGCAATCAGGTAGCCGAGTTGATCGTTGGCGAGGCCGAAGATGAAGTGCTTCTGCGCCGTCACCCGCTGCTGCAACTCGAAGAGGATGGCCGGATATCCTTCACCCGGAATCGCCGCCAGCAAAAGATCGCCGATTCTCATCACCGACGCCACGGTACCGATGTTCGAGCCGTCGGCCCAAGGCGGCTTGTCGTTGCGCGAGATGATGCCGTCGAGAATAGGGTACGGAAGAGCCTGATTGCCGAACGGTTCGCGCAAGAAGAAGTGTGTCGCGGCAATCTGTTTGCCGTGCACCGGCGTCAGCGAGGCGACGGCGTTCTCGACCTTGGCCACCACCAGGTTGCTGTAGCTTTCGAGCTTCTCGGTATTGGATGCGCCTTCGGCACGGCTGGGCTGTGTGCGTCCAATGTCGGCGACCATCACCAGGGCGTTGTCCAGATGCAACGCTTGTTCGACCTTGCCCGCCACGACGCCCGGCCAGTCGGAGGAGATGAGAGTGTTGTCGGCTCCCATCACCGTTGAGTGGGCGGCGTAGTTGATGAGGATGGTCTGGATCTTCGAAGCGTCGTCGGGATCGGCCGCCGCCAAAACGCGCAGCTCACCGTCGGTACGATCGTTGGGTGGTGCATCGAACTGGCTGTGCAGCAACTCCGAGGCATCGGTGCTGCCGACCAGGAGTTGCGCCGGCTTCATTGTGTTGAACGCTTCGGCGATGGCCGCGGCCGTGAGATCGCGCAGTGTCGCCATGTACGGGTTCGGCAAGCCGCCCCAGACGCCGCTGGTGTCCGGCCCCGAATGGCTATGGTCGGAACCGATCACGATGTTCGCGGCCGGAATCGCCCCGTGGGTGAGCTCCTGCACCGCCAAGCGTGTTTCCGTCAGTCCCCACGGCCCCTTCTTGTAGGCGGCAAAGGCGCCTTGCGTTTCGTTTTCGGCAAAGGCGACCGTGTGCGTGCCGTCGGAGACGACGAAAGCGCGCACGTGAATCGGCGCCAAGACGCCGGTCGATTTGCGTCCGGCACCAAACCCGTAGCCGCCGAGGAAGACATTGGTCATCGGCGTGATGTCACGTTTGGACGCGCCGACATAAATGCCCGTCGACGACGGCGGCAACGTCGGCGCGACGGTCGCCGTCAGCGTGATCGTCGGGGTCGTCGTGGCCGTCCGCGTGGAAGTCGCCGTGTTCGTCGGCGGTGGCGTCGAGGTCGGCGTGACAGTTTTGGTTGCGGTACGGGTTGCCGTACTGGTGCGCGTCGGGCTGGCGGAAAGCGAAGCGGTCGCCGTCGGTTGCGGCGTAGAAGTCGAGCTGGGAATGGAAGTGTGGGTGTAGGTCGGCAGGAGCGTCGCAGACGGGAGCGGCGATACGGTTGGCGACGGCGTGGCGCTAGGTCGTGTTGGACTTTCGTCGTTGCCGCCGCCACATCCCGATGCCAGGGCTGTGAAAAGGCCCACAGACGCAATCAAGACGAGCGTCGAGCCGCGTGTAGACTTGCGAAGCATTGTTCCTCCGAGTCAATCGATGGGCGCTACCGTTATCAACCGCGCCCCGAATTGCAACCAGCGTCGGACGATCGCACCTGCCTCGTAAGAACGGTTGGGCCCCTGGTGCGGTCGATTGCCAAGGCCGGGTCGCGACGCGAATTGCGGGCACTACGCCGGCTGCCTATGATGAAACTTATGGACTCGAGCGAAGTCGCTCTGCCCCCGCGTCTCGTGCTCTACGACGGGGTGTGCGGCTTCTGTGATCGAACCGTTCAGCACCTGATCGCGCTCGATAAAGCCGGCCGCTTACACTTCGCGCCACTACAAGGTCCAACCGGGACGGCGATCTTGAGCCGCCATCCGGAAGTTCCCAAGGGTCTCGACAGCATCTTGTACGTCGAATCGGCAAGCGGCACCGAATCCGTCCGCTGGTGGTCACAAGCGGTGCTGCACATCGCCGCCGCCCTGGAGCTGACTTCGCCGCTTTTGGCGTTGGCCGGCTGGCTACCGCGCTGGTGCGCCGACCTGGGCTATCGAGCCTTCGCTGCCGTACGCTACCGCCTCTTCGGCCGCCTCAACCAATGCCGCGTCCCGTCAGCCGAGCAGAGAGCCAGGTTTCTGGACTGATCTTGACCCCAACCTAGCGACTACCCCTGGCCGAAGCGGCGCAGTTTGGCGCGCAAAGCTCCCCGACCGATGCCAAGAAACGACGCGGTGCGCACGCGATTGCCGCCACACGCATGCAGAGCCCACTGCAACAATACACGTTGGGCGTGCTCGTAGAAGTCCTCCGATGAGCTGGCATGCAGTCGAGCCAGAGCGGCTGCGAGCTCGGCTTCGGGGTCGACCACACCGACGCTGTTACGCAGGCGCAAATCGTCCGCCCGCAACCGGATATGCGGGCAGTAGAGAACAGATTCAATGATGCAGTTGCGCAGCTCGTGGACGTTCCCGGGCCAACGATGTTGCAGCAATCGCTCGCAGGCATCCGGGCTCAAGCCGCGGACATCGCGCTTGAAGGATCGCGAAGCGATCATCATGAAATGCTCCGCCAGAAAGACGATGTCTTCCGGCCGCTGTCGCAGCGGCGGAATATCCAACCGTACGACATCCAGGCGATAGAGCAGATCCGGTCGCAGGCCATGGCGCTGTGCGAGCTCCGCCAAGTCGCAGCTGGTGGTTGCAATCAATCGCAAACCGGGCGAGGCCGGCTGCGACGAGAGCACACGGATCAATGCGTCCTGCGCCGGCGCCGAGAGATCGCCGACCTCTTCGATCAAAACAGTGGCAGCGCCGACGCGTTGCAACCCTTCCATCGCTGCCGTGGTCACCGTCGGGCTGTGGAGAACAATCAGCGGTGTCTCGCGATGCGAGCTGTCTTCGTGCACCTGCCGCGCCAAGGTCGACTTGCCGCTACCGGTCTCTCCGCCGATCAGAATCGGAACACGTGTGGCTGCCACCCGCGACAGGCTCGCAGCCAGTACCTGCATCGGCAAAGAAACACAGGGTAGATAGCGATCGTAGGTACCCTCGACCCGCAACGGAAGCGGGCCGTCGACGGCTTCGCGAGAAGTGCCGGGATCTAGTACCATGCACACATCCTACGCGACCACCGCACCGCCATGGCACCGATCACCGACACATCCTCACGATCCTGCCGCCGCAGCGACAAGGTCCAGGAAGCGATCCAGCACCGCCACCGCCGCGCTCCGCAGAGCGCCAACGTGCTGCACGGTTTCGGCAGCCATACGGTCGGTGATCGAGCTCGCATCCGCACCTAGATCCTGCGGGTACTCGCGTACCCACTCCTGGATCATCGGTGCATCGACTTCGAGGTGAAACTGTAAGCCGTAGGCATTCGGACCGATCCGCACGGCCTGGTTCATCGTTAGAGCGCTGAAGGCAAGACGCACCGAGCCAGGCGGAAGGTCGAATGTTTCGCCGTGCCAGTGGAACACGGAACCGACTGTCGCCAGCGCTCCCAGCAGCGGATCTTGCCGCCCATCGACGGTCAACGACACGGCACCCCAGCCGATTTCGGGCCGCGCCGCCGCAAAAACGCTTGAACCGGCGGCCGCCGCTAGAAGCTGGGCACCGAGACAGATGCCGAGAACAGGCTTCGATCGCGCTAGAGCCTCCCTCAACATTGTCTTTTCCTGACCCAGGTACGCAAGGCGTGGCGCATCGTTGACGCTCATGGGTCCTCCGAGAACGATCAGAGCCGCAGCGGCGCTCCAATCGCTCGGAATCGAGTCGCCGGCAAAGAAGCGGATATATTCGGGACGGTAGCCGCGGCGTGCGAGAACCGCGGCGAAGGTGCCGAGGTTCTCGCACGCAACGTGCTGGAAGACGTAGATGCGTTCTGACGGCATCGTCCCATGCAGCACCGCGCTCTCAGGCGTCGAAGTAGAGAGCGAATTCGTGAGGATGTGGGCGCAGGCGCATGGCGCTGACCTCGTTGGACATCTTGTACTCGATCCACGTCTCAACAACGTCTTCGGTGAACACGTCGCCTTGCAACAAGAACTCGTGGTCGTTCTTGAGGTTGTCCATCGCCTCATCCAAGCTCGCCGGCATCCCCGGCACTTCTTTGAGCTCCTCGGGCGTCAGCGAGTAGATGTCCTTGTCCAACGGCGACCCAGGGCTCAGCCGCTTCTGGACCCCATCCAGCCCCGCCAGCAACATCGCCGCGAACGCCAGGTACCCATTGGCCGTCGGATCCGGAAAACGCACCTCGATGCGCTTGGCCTTCGGGCTCGGGCTGTACATCGGTATGCGCACCGCCGCCGAACGGTTGCGGCTCGAGTACGCCAGGTTCACCGGTGCTTCGAACCCCGGCACCAGACGCCGGTAGCTGTTGGTAGTCGGGTTGGTGAACGCTGCCAGCGCCGGCGCATGCTTCAATATGCCGCCGATGTAGTGCATCGCCATCTCGCTCATCCCGCCGTACCCGTTGCCGGCAAACAGCGGCTTGTCCCCCTTCCAGATGCTCTGGTGGCAGTGCATGCCGCTGCCGTTGTCGCCGAAGATCGGCTTCGGCATGAACGTCGCCGTCTTGCCGTGCTTTCGCGCCACGTTCTTGACGATGTACTTGTACCAGTTCAGCGCGTCGGCCATCTTCACCAACGGCAAAAACCGCAGGTCGATCTCCGCCTGTCCCGCCGTGGCCACCTCGTGGTGATGCTTCTCGACCCGGATGCCCACGCGCTCCATCGTGCGCACCATCTCGTCGCGGATGTCCTGCTGGCTGTCGGTCGGCGGCACCGGAAAGTACCCTTCCTTGTAGCGCGGCTTGTAGCCCAGGTTCGGCTTCTCGTCGCGCCCGGTGTTCCACTGCCCTTCGGTCGACTCCAGGTGGTAGAATCCTTCGTGCTGGTTTTGCCCGTAGCGGATGTCGTCGAGGATGAAAAATTCCGGCTCCGGCCCGAAAAACGATGTGTCGCCCACGCCCGTCGACTTCAGGTACGCCTCGGCCTTGCGCGCGATGTTGCGCGGGTCGCGCGAGTAGTCCTCTTTGGTGATCGGGTCGACGATGTTGCCGATCAGCGACAGCGTCACCTCGGCAAAAAACGGATCGATGGTTGCCGTGCTCGGATCGGGCACCACCAGCATGTCGCTGGCGTTGATCGGTTGCCAGCCGCGGATCGACGAACCGTCGAACCCCGAGCCGTCTTCGAACAGACCTTCGTCCAACTCGCTCACCGGGATCGTGAAATGCTGCCAGATCCCCAGAAAGTCGTTGAACTTCAAGTCCACCATCGTCACCTTGTTCTCTTTGGCGAACTTCAAAATCTCCTTCGGCGTCATTGTGCTCTCCTTGATGTTTTCTCTCGACTCATCCTCCGAGCGATTGCGGTGGAAGCGCACGACTCTTGAGTCGTATCCCGTACCTCAAGCGCTCGCTTGTGCGTACGCGCATCCGCGCTGGCCAGGACCGCTTCGATGCGCAATCGGTTCCGTATGCGGACGTAGGGTCCCGCGCGCGCCTGCGCAACTATCGGCTAGCCGTTGCTCGCGTCCGGCGGTAAAGCAGCAGCGCAGCACCGCTGGCGCCGACAACGGCCGGCACCAACGGAATCTGCCACCAAGCATTCACCGCAATCAGACCGATGACGGCGCTGGCGAAAATTCCCAACAGCGAGTTTGCCATGGCTCTAGATCGCGTCCGGCCCGTGCTCGCCGGTGCGGATGCGAATGACGTCATCCACCGAGGACACGAAGATCTTACCGTCACCGATGCGTCCGGTTTTCGCGGTCTTCTCGATCAATTCGGCGCACTGAGCCGCCTTCTCGTCGCTGACCAGCAACTCGATCTTGATCTTCGGGAGGAAGTCGACGACGTACTCGGCGCCACGATAGAGCTCCGTGTGGCCCTTTTGACGTCCGAAGCCTTTGACCTCGGAGACCGTCATCCCCTGGATGCCCTCGCGAGCGAGGGCTTCTTTCACCTCATCGAGCTTGAATGGCTTGATGATCGCTTCGATTTTCTTCATCGCATTTCTCCCGTGGATAGTGCTCAGAACGAGTAGATCAGCTGCGTGGTGATGGTGTCCTGGCCGCGTACCAAGTTGCTGTCATGCTGAAAAGCGCGCTTGTCGGCTTCGTCGTGGCGATACTCCGTGCGCCACAGCAGGCCGTCGGTGACCTGGTATGCAAGCGTCGGGGTGACTTCCCACAACGTCGCGCCCGGCCCAAAGCCGGTGGCCGCAATGCCCGTCCGCACACCGTCCGGATCGTCGAAGACCTCACCGCGCAGTGCAAAAGACAGCGCGTCGGTGGCCTTGACGACGACGTACGCCGCGCTGCCGTACCAATCGGCCGCCTTGTTGAGATTGGCGCCGAGCAGATCGCTCTCGTTGCCGTACGTACCTTCCAAAGCCAGGGTAAGGGTATCGCTCGGCTTCAAGGTCACCACAGCGGTGGTCGTACCGCGCTTCGAGCCACCGCGACTGCTCTGCTCGGCGCCGTACGTCCCAGAAATGTAGATCGATAGGAGGTCTGCCGGGTTGATGGCAATGCCGGCGAGCAGGCTCTTGCCGTCATTCTTATCCACCACATCGTCCCAGCCATTGATGATACCGAGGTCGACCGCCACGACGTCGCCGAGCGGGATGTTGGCCAACAACCCGGTGTGGGTGAACGGAATGGCGTAGCCGAAGCTGAACGAACGCGACACGTTGAAGTTGTGGTTGTCGTAGTTGTCGATGATCTCGGCGCCGAGCAAGGTCACGAAGCGACCGGCTTTGAGGTTGATGCCACCGACCGGCAGCTTGTACGTAATGTAGGCTTCGCGCAATTCGAAGGAGTTGGTGCTCTCCGAGCTGGTGGGATTGTTGCTCCAACGCGACGCGTTGCCGACAATCTCGGCCACCTTGCCGAAGTCCATGTTGACGACGAATCCGAGGTTGCTGTCTTCCTTCTTACGCGAAATTTGCAGGTTGGCCTGATCCAGCGTGAAGGTGTTGGCTTCGGTGTCGAAGACACGGATTTGATTGGTATGCGAATCGGGACTGTTGAAGTTGTAATTGTAGCTGGCGCCGACAAAGCCGTGGACGCTGAGCCCGAGCTTATCGGCAATTGAGTCCTTCACACCCTTGA
>JACQEN010000111.1 GCA_016200585.1 Deltaproteobacteria bacterium | reverse complement strand
GAACAAACCTTGATGGTCCTCGGCGCCAACGAGCAGGAGCTCAACAGCAAGCTCAAATTCGCCAAGTCGGTTCTCGGCGCCGTCTTCGACATCGACAACACCGCACTCAAAGGCACACCGCCGCAGTTGGTCGAGCAGATCAAAGCTCGCAGCCGCCAGGGGGTCACCTTCTTCACGACGCTGTTCGGCGATCTCAACCAGCCCGAGACGCTCGAGCTGTTCGCCAAAGAAGTGATGCCGGCGTTTCAGTAGTCGACGGGATCAGGTTCGAGAACGCTTCAGCCGGCGCTGGTGATGTAGCTCTCGAGCTCGTGGATGATGTGCTCTTTCTCGGAGATTACCGCCTTCACCGCGTCGCCGATCGACAACAACCCAATCAAGCTCCCGTCCTCTTGCACGGGCAGATGCCGGAAGCGTTTGCTGGTCATCAGCTGCATACAGTGCTCGATGCTGTCATCCGGCTGCACGAAAACCACGTCCGCGGTCATCACGTCGCAAACCTGCGTATGGCGTGAGGACTTGCCCTTGAGGATCACCTGCCGCGCATAGTCGCGTTCCGAAAAGATGCCGACGACACCTTCGTCGTCCACAACCACGACCGCGCCGATATCCTTGGCCGCCATCAACTCCAGGGCAGCGTAGACCGTCATCCCCGGGTCCACCGACCAAACCGTCGCCGATTTCCCTTTCAACACGTCGCGAACGATCATACGCACTCCTTTCCGGCGCCGCTGGCACGACGACAAGCGGCGCTATGTCCTGTGATGAACCGTCCTATACCACAGGTCGGCAGCCCTGGCGCTACCATGTTTTTCAAACCAGCCCCTGGGTTTTCCCCGGGCGTGGAATGCGTGGCGCCCAGGAAGGCTGCTCGCCAGACAACCGATCGCACACGCTTCTGCGCGCGTCCGTTTACGGCCGTCGGCCACCGGCCGTCCGTCAGTGCGCCGGTCGTGCGTGGCGGCATTCAAGATGGGTCAGGCCGTCGATCCCCTGCCCGGCGTCCTGCTGCCTCGAGATCTACGCATGCAAGAACGGGGATCAGGGCCGACAAGTCCGAACGCCAGGTCGCTCTCTCCACAGCGAGGGCTTCGACCTCCGAAGGGCTCACCCCCAAGACGTCGGCAAGGTCCGGTGGCGTCGGAGAGAAACACCGTCGGCACCCGATGATCGACGAAATTCTTGTAGTCGCTGCGCTCTTCGCCGAGAAGGTAGCTGACCTCGTGCAGCCGCAAGGTTTCGAGCGCCGCGGCGCGCTCGACGATGGCCTGCAGAGTCTGGCCACCGGTTTCGCTGCCGACCGCGAAGCTCGTCGTGCTCAAGCTGGGCAGCAAATCCTGGCCGAGGATGTCGAAGTTGACGTATCCTACGGTATCGGCCAGCGGCACGACGGGGTGCGTTACATAGTAGCGCGAGCCCACCAGTCCATCTTCTTCGGCGTCCCAAAGAGCCAGCACCACGGAACGACGCGGTGCTTCAGGCAGCGACCGCAGAGCCGCTGCGATTCCCAGCACCGCCGCAACCCCAGTAGCGTTGTCGGTCGCGCCGTTGCATGGCGTGACGCCGACGCTGCCGCGCGCCGAGCAATGACCGTCGCTGCGGCTTCGCGTTCCCAGGTGATCGTAGTGAGCGCCGACGACCACATATTCGTTCGGCAGCTCGCGACCGCGGATCAGCGCCAAGAGGTTGGTACCGGTCTGCTCGCTTAGCACGAAGGGCTGCTGATACGCGCTATCGCCGCTGCCAACAACCAGACCGCCGCCAAAGCGTTGCAGAAGACGGATCAACACGTGCTGCGCCAAGCGCGAATCGTCACTATCGTTGTCGCGGCCGTGCAAGCGGTTCGACGCCAACAGCTGCGTCACGATGCGTTGATGGCGCGTTGCGTGGGGCGCAGCCGCCTCGATGTCCGCCGCGGTCAACGCATTCGCGTAGCCGACCAGCGCCAGGCATAAAACGACGCCGAGGACGATCGACCTACGAGCCTGCCGACGCATGGTGAGCGTCGGCTACATGCGCCGTCGTAGCAAGTCAACTAACTTCAGGCGCGACAGATCGCCAAGAGGTCAAGCGACGCTTCGGCATCGTTCCCTATGGAAAAGTCGTCGACACCGATTGCGGTCACACCAGGTTCAGCGCTGTGAATGCGCCGCCGCACGACTCGCGCCAATCGTGCGTAGGCCCATTCGACGACGCGACGCGGAAGCAGATTGCGCAACCCCAACGGATCGAGTCGCAAAATGCGTTTGGCCTGCACACCGCGCTGGCGTTCAAACGTCATGACCTTGTCATTCCCGCAGACACCGAGAATCTCGATCTGATCGAAGACCTGGCTCAGCAACTGACGCAGCTCAGCGGCCAGGTACTCGTGCACGTGGTAGGGATTCTCGACGAACGAGTTGAGGCGGTTCGGCGTCGTGATGATCAGCGCCCCGCCCGGTTGGAGGACCTGGCGAGCCTGGCGCAAGAACGGCACGGGATCGTGCAGGTGCTCGATGACCTGAAAGTGACTCACCACATCGAAGCTGTCGTGCAGGTCCGCCAGGCGGTGCAGATCGCAAACACGATACTCGAGATTGGCTCGACGATAACGCTGCCTGGCGACGGCAATCGTCTCCGCCGAGCGGTCGACGCCGACGGCGCGTGCGGCGTGCTGCGCCAGCAACTCGGTGCCGTAACCGTCACCACAGCCGGCATCGAGCACCGATTTCCCGCGCACCCATTGCTGCGCGAAGCGATAGGCTACGAGATGACGCGCAAAGTCGGCGGCAAACAGCAGGTCGTCCGCTACCAAGCGCTCTCCGGTAAAGATGCCGCCGGCCGATTCGTCCAACGTCTCACTCCTGTTCATGCGGCAGGCGGCGCAACCCCTGCTCGGCAAAATGCGCCACCTCATCGCTCGGGTCCGCCAGCGCGGCTCGTAACCAGGGCGCTGCACCGGCGTCGCCGAGATTGCCCAGGCCCCAGGCTGCCGCCATGCGTACGTCGGGTAGAGGATCGGCCAAGCCGGCGACGATCTCCGGCTCCAACTCGGCATCGCGCACTCCAGCAGCCAGCCAGAATGCCGTCGCCCGAGTCGCGTCGACCGGCGAATGGAGCTGCCGAACCAGCGCCGCGCGTCCCGCCGCGGAAGACTGTGGATAGACTTCGGCCACGAGGGCGGCGGGCGCCACTCTATCGTCTTTGAGCAGGCCAATGATCGGGTCCATCATCGCCGACCCGAAGCCGAGCTGCACCAGGCTTTGCGCGGCCTGCACGCGCAGATCCGGCCATTCCGCCACGTCGCCGAGGACCCGCGCCAGGAAAGGCACGATCTCCGTGCGGCCGAGAAAGCCCGAAATGCGTATGGCGAACGATCGCAACGCAAAGCCTTCCCAGGGATTGTCGAGCCATTGGATCAACGCCTCGTCGCTAATCGCCTTGCTGATCTCCTGCAGCTCCGGCCGACTGGGAGCCCCATACCAGTAATTCTCCAGCGACAATTTTGTGGCGACGTTGTAGAGCAATCCCGACGCCATCAGCTGGTCGGGGAGATCGCCGACTTTCAACCAACGCAACAGAGGCAAGATCGATTCCGTATCACCGCTTTCCGAAACACTCCGGCTCGCCAGCTCGCGCACAATCGGACCCAGCGATCGGCTTTCAAGAACCCGGGCCATGGCGGCAATACCAGCCGGGCTGCGACTCTTGCGAATCAACAGAGCAAGGCGCCGCTGCGCTCGGGTATCCAACCCCGCAAACACCTCGCTCAAGCCTTCGATCGATTGTACGCGCGGGTCGCTCAAGGCGTGCTCTACGCGTCGCGCCGTCGCACCGCGTTGATGGGCGGCCTCGGCCTGCCACAGCGGCAACGACGTCGGCACCCGCGGCGTAGCCACTTCGGTCTTTCGGGCCCTTTCGTTTGGCGCTTGGGGCGCGTAGCGCAACACGTCGAGCAATCCGAACCGCCGTTCCACGCGATAGTGTGCCAGCACGTACTGCCGCAGGTTGAAGTAGTAGATCGGCGCGTTCGCAAAGTAGAGCGCGTGGTCGTGCAGGGTGACGATGTACCGTGGCGGCCGCGTCCGCAGGCCATCGATGACCTCGGCTTCGACGGCGTGGCCCGGCCAACCAGGGAAGAAGTAACCATGACGAGTCGGATTGTGACGCTCGCTGGTAAAGCAAACCATGTCGAGAACGGGAAAGGTGAAGACGCTCTCCCCCTCGCGCGTCTGGCTTTGCAGATAGGCGCTGACTGCGTTCAGAGATTTGAACATCTTACTGCTGCCGGGTTCGACGACCAACGGGGCGCGCGGACTTTCGAGCTGCACCAGCGCCGTGCGGTCGCCGGAACGTTCGGCGCGAATCAGGTAGTCGATACGACGCACTGCCGGGGTCAGCAAGATTGCCAGAAACAGGTAGATCGGAACGGTCGTCAGCGCGCCGAAGGCCAGACGGCCGCGCCGTGATCGCGCCAGCCCTTGGCTCGCCCAACGCCCGGCACGATCGAACAGCCAGGCTCCGAGCACCAAGAGCAGCGGACATGCCGGAACCAAGTGCATGTAGTCCGAGCGCGGGTAGAGCTGCATGTCCATCAGCAATGCCGCAACCAATACGACGCACAGCGCATCGAAACGCTGGCACTGTGGCATCGGCTCCGCCGACCCAACCTGCCGGCGGACACGTTGAGTCACGAACACGAACGCCAGCAACGCCGACCATTCGAGCAGGAAGATGATTGCAGGAGCCAAATCTCGGACGCGCAGCACCACCGACGCCTGCACACCTTCGACCATGCGCGGCGGATACAAAGCGAACCATCCGCCTGCCACGGCCAATCCCGCCATCATCAAAACGATCAACCAGCCGGGTGAAATCGATCTACGCCGAATCAGTACCGTGGCGAGTGCCGCACCCGCAAAGCCCGCCGCCAGGAGCAGCGTCGACAGGCCAAACGCCGGGTGCGGCAAATAGTAGAACTTGTCGAAGCCGGTACCGACGAACAGGATCGCCCGCAGGAACGCACGCGTCCCGAGCTTGCTCCAAAAATAGAGTGCCCACGGAAGAACGACGGACGCAAAACCCAATCCCAGCAGCACGAGGTCGACCAGCAACGCCATCGGCTGCACGCTCCGATGAATGGGCGCATGCAGCTTCTGAAAGAGCACCAGCGTCAGCAGCGGCAGGCCGAAAAGAAACACTTCGCGCCAACCAGCACCGCGACCGTAGAAGACGGCGAGCGCAAGGGCCAAGACGACGGGCACCATTGCGCCCGTTACGCGCTCCAGCAAAGCCAGGAACCGAAGCAAGCGTCCACGACTGGCCACGGCAGAGCGATCGGGGCGCTGCAACTGCGTAACCGCAATCAGCGCTCCGGCAAGACACAGCAGGCCGCTGTTCGGTTTGAACGAAAACACAACGCCGCTGCACAGTCCGGCTAGCAGCCACCACAAAGACCCGCCGCGTCGCAGCCAGGCAATGCAGCACAACACGGTCAGCAGCCAGAACTGGGTCACGTACCAGATGGGATACGGAATATTGAAGGCAGCAAACTGCCCATCGTAGAAGGGAATCAACGCGGCAAACGCGAACCCGGCCGCCGCCGCCGGAAGGCGCCGAGTCAGCAATCGTCGCGACAGTAGGTAGAGGAACAAGACGGAAAGTGAGTTGGTCAGCGCCAGGAAGAGGCGCAATGCGACGACATTGACTCCGACCAACGAAAAGATCGCGGCGTTCGTAAAGAAGATGCCGGGCGTGTAACCGGCGTGAAAGTCGACGTAAGGAGTTTGCCCGACGTACGTCCGGTAGATCTGGTACAGCAGCGTACCTTCGTCGTCGACGTTGAGACCGTACGGCGCCAAAGCGGCGAAGTACGAAAATGCGGTTACCACGACTAACATCGCGGCAACCGCGTCCGTCAGACGCCGCCGCTGCTCGGATTCCTTTGTCAACACCGCAGCCCCTCTAGCTTGATCCGGCATCTTCTTCCAAGCGTCGACGTGCTGCCGCCGCCAAGCGTCTGACGCGCGCATCCGCATCCGCTTCCGCCGCATGCACGAGCGGCAGAGCCGCAGGATTGCGGCTTTGGCCCAGCGCCCAGACGGCAGCGCTGCGCAAACGCGGCGCCGCCGACGACATCAATCCCCCCAGCACCGACGCCAGCTCGCGGCGCGCCAAGGCCCCCGCCAGGAGCGCCATGAGCTCCTTTTGCTCACCGGGGGCACTGCGGAGCGCATCGTCCAAGAACGCTTCCGCCGGCTGCCGATGGCGGCGCTGCCACTCGAACAATAGGCCCGGCAGGAGGGTTTGAGCAGAATCGAATCCCGCCAGCAGACGCTGCGGAATTTGCGGGTCATCGCTGAGACGGACCAGCGCCGATGCAGCCACGAGCCTGAGGGTGAGCTCGTTTCCATCGAAGGTACGACGCAGCAGCGAAACGGCAGCGGCGCTCGAAGGCCCGTTGGCCAGCGCGTTTTGTCCCAGCGCCCAAGCAGCAAAGAACCGCAACCGCGCGTCGTCGCCTTGTTCCAACCACTGCCGCATGCGTGTTTCATCGAACAGCGCAGGCAACGGACCTTCTGCGACTCGACCAAATTGAAACGGTTCAATCAACGCCCGCAAGGCGATGTTGAACAGAGCGCTCGCCCAGATCTCGTGCTCCCCGACATCCTGCGGCTCGTTGGTTTGCAGCAGCGGCGCGGCGCTGGACACGTCGCCCAATTCGCCGACAATACGCAGAGCCAGCAAGGAGAGCCCGCGCGCCGCATTCGCACCACCTCTACGCCACCAGTCCGCCACCACCGCCGCCGATTCGACCGATTCACTGCCGCGCACCTGCTGCAGCAGTCGACGAACATCCGAACCGGCCCGATCGAGGCAAACCTCAAGCAGCGCCGGATTCTGAGCTACCAGCGAGTCGTCACAAGCGCTCGCCACCGGTGCGAGCGGCGCGGTCGGGGGTGCGGCCCCAAGCTCGCGGCGGCGCAACAGCGTATACGATCCAACGCGCCCAACCGGAACGTACTGTCGTCGCAGAAACTGCCCCAGCAGCACGTAGTAGGCCGGGGCATCGGCGAAGAAGAGCGAGGCCGGGTCGGCGACGACCGCCAACTCGGGGGGCCGCGTTTGCAGCGCATCGACGACCTCGGCTTCAACCAGATGATCGGGCCAGCCCGGATTGAAGTATCCGATTCGTGCAGGCGTATCGCGCCCGGAAAGGAAGCACAGCAGATCCAGATTGGGGAAGGTGAACAGACCGCTACCGGGCGCCGACCGCAGATACGCCACGACTGGCGCCAGATCGCGTACCGAAGGCGCGACACCGCGACGAACCAGCAACGGCGCGCGGTCGAGGCCCAGCGGAACCAACGAGCTCGACGCCGGCTTCAACGTGTACTGCGCAACCGCCGCCGCCAGCTGCATCTGCGGCCAGGCGACGATCGCCAACGTCACCAGGATCGCGCTACGGGCGCCACGATCGATCCACGCTGCGGCACCCGGCAGGGCCGCGCACCAACGCCGAGACACTCGCCACAGCGCCGCGACGCCGACAACCCAGCTGAGCGCCGCCGCGCAGCTGAGATGGAAGAAATCGCTGCGCGGATAGGTCGACAGAAAACAGCAAAGCGCGGCGAGTCCGACGATCATCAAAGCGGTGGCTTCGCGGTCGCGTCGGCGGGCCGCGCGCCACAGCCAGGCAACCAGGGCGACGTGAATGACGATCACCGCACCGAAGGCGGCATCCTGCAATCGCATCAGCACGGCGGGTTGAAATCCTTCCGGCATCGGCGCGCCCAGCACCCAGACGGTTATGGCGACGCAAGCCGGCACCAATACGGCGACGAGACGGGGCGGGCGCAATCCAGCCCGCAGGCGGTGGATCGGCAGCCCAAACAGCAGCGCGCTCAGAACGGCAACAAGGAGATCGCGGACGGCGAGCGGGCGATAGGCCTGGAAGAAGAACTGCTCGTAGCCGGTGTTCAGGAAGAGGACGTCATGAGCGAACCCAGCCCAACCGAGTTGCCACTCGTACCAGGCCATCCACGGCGCGGTCACAAGAACGAAGCCGCTCCACAGCGACAGCAGCGCTGCCACAGTCGTCGACGGCTGTCCCGTCTGCCCTGCCGGGCGCGCCATCCACGCGGCTACCGCCGCCAGGATCGGCAGGGCGAAGATCAACGCCTCTCGTCCCGCCAAGTGGGAGCGCAGAACCAGCAGGATCCCACCAAGGCTGCCAAGGATCGCCAGCGTACCGAACCAACGGTCGAGACCTCTTCGCTCCGGCGCATTCCATGCGCCGCGGTCACAAACAACGACCAGCGTTGCTGCTGCCAGGTGGAACAAGCCGCTAGTCGGCTTGAAGGAGAAGCTGAGGCCGGCGAGAAGGCCGGCGAATCCCAACCAGCTCAGATGTCGACGGTCACTCCAGCGTAGCAGCGCCCACACGCTCACGACCAAGAACAGCAAGGTGTACCAGGCTGGATACGGAACGTTGAACGAACACGAGAGATCGGGGACGACGGGCAACAGAGCCGGATAAATCAAAGCGGCCAGCAGTGCCCAACGCCGCGGCAACAGCGCTCGCGCCACCACGAACAGCCAGGCCACGGTCAGGCTGTTCACCACGACCAAGCTGGCGCGCAGCACCAGCAAATTGTTTCCGAGCAGTCGGAGCAAGAAAGCGTGCCAGCAAAAGTAGCCCGGGGTATAGCCGGTGGCGAAATCAAGATAGGGCCGTTGTCCGGCGGCGGTGCGGCCAATCAGATACGCGGTGCCGCCCTCCTCCCCGATATTCAAGCCGTAGCGCGCCAGAAGAGCGAAGAAGACCGCCGCGGTGACGGCGACCGCGATGGCCCAGCGACGATCACGCCGTGAGAGCGACGCCGTCAAACCGACGTTCCCAGAGGTTCGGCCGAAAAGACGATGCCCCGTCGTTCGTCGCTACGCGCGCCCGGATCTGGCGCACACGTGGCGCTGTCACTACGGCCGTTCATGAACGATCCGGACTAGGCGACACCGCCCATTGAATCCGAAGTCGACGGCTGCAGCGCGCGCTCGGTGGCGGCACTGCCTACGGCTTCGATGACGGCAAGGATGTCGTATGCGGCGGTGCGCCAATCGAAGCGCTGCGCCCAAGCCAGTGCTCCCGCGGCAAGGCGTTCACGGTAAGCAGCGTCGACCAAAATCCGACGCAGAGCTGCGGCCAGTGCGTTGACGTCGCCGTGCGCGACCAACACCCCGGTTTCACCATCGCGAACAGCGTCCCGCAGCCCCGGCACGTCGCTGGCAACCGCCGGCACACCGCAGGCGTTTGCTTCCAATACCGTGAGGCCCCAGCCTTCCTTCTCCGAGGCATTGGCCAAGACGTGCGATCGGCGGATGTAGTCAACCTTCTCGGCGTTGGAGACGAAGCCGCTGAAGTGCACGTGATCGCCGAGCCCGAGCTCGCGGCTCAAACCCTCCAGCATCGAGCGCGCGCCGCCATCACCGACAACCACCACCTGCAGATCCGGAATCTGCGCCATGATCTGCTTTGCCGCCTGCAGGATGAGCTCGATGCGCTTGTAAAATTCGACGCGGCCGAGGACCAGGATCGTCGGCCGCTCGCCGCTCACCCGTCCGCGCGCATGGTACAGCGAATGATCGAGCCCGTTCGGAATGACGGTGATGTTGCGCTCCGGAATGCCGCGCCCGATCAGGTCGTCGCGCGTGCTCGGCGACACCGCTACGAAGCGCCGGCCACGATAGACCCAGGGAATGAATTTCTCCGAGACGTACACCGCACAAGCGACCGGAAACGGCACTTGCTGAAAAGCCGTGACTCCGAAGAGGTGGTGGGTCAGCAGCACCAACGGCGCACGAACGTACAGCGGCGTGCAGAACGGCAATTTGCAGAGGTGCTCGACGATCACCGTGCCGGGGCGCTCCGCCAGCGCACGACGCACCACTGACGGCAGCATGAGGTAGTAGGTCAGGCGATTGCCGAAGCGGCGGACACGCAGGCCGTCTTGCATCTCTTCCGCCGGCGCGCCGCGAAAGCGGCTGCAAAGCAGCGTCGGGGCGTATCCGAGCTCGGCGAAGTAGCGGGCCGTTTCGCTGACGTGCAGCTCGGCGCCCCCCGCCGCCGGGTGGCGCTGATCGCGTTCATTGAGAATGAGCAGTGGTCGCGCCATGGCTCAAAGGCGGTGGATGAGTCGCATCGCCCGCAGCCACCACACGATCCACAGAGCCTCGAGGGCGATGCGCTTGTTCATCTTCGACTCGCCGACTGTGCGGTCCATGAAGATGATTGGCACTTCCTTGATGCGGCAACCGCGCGACCAGGCCCGGTAGGTCATCTCGATCTGAAAAGCGTAACCGTTCGAGCGCACCTGCTCCAACGGGATGGCTTCCAACATCGAACGCCGCCAGCATTTGAACCCTCCGGTGACATCGTGCACCGGCAGCCCGGTGATCTTGCGGCTGTACCAATTGCCGAAGTAGCTGAGCAGGAGCCGGTCGATCGGCCAATTCACCACCGTGATGCCGTTCAGGTAACGCGACCCGAGCACGACATCGTATTCCCCCATAGCGCTGAGGAATTGCGGGATCATTTCAACCGGGTGCGAGAAGTCGGCGTCCATCTGCACGATATAGTCGGCGCCGTCGCGCAGCGCCTGTTGGAACCCGGCAATGT
>JACQEN010000110.1 GCA_016200585.1 Deltaproteobacteria bacterium | reverse complement strand
CACGCGCTCGGCGACGCTGCCCATGAAGAGATGTTTCAGACCGGTGTGTCCATGCGTGGCGATGACGATGAGATCGATCTGCTGTTGCTCCGCCACGCGGATGACCTCCTCGGCCGGAGACCCATGCGCCACATAGGTCCGGTGCGTCACGTTCACCAGGGCGCCGTCCTTTGGAACGAGACCTTCGAGAGCCACGTGCGCATCGGCCTCGGCGCGCTGGCGGATATCGGGGCTCAACAGGTCGCCCGGGTAGTATTGAAGATAGAGCGGATTGGCGACGACGATCGGCTCGACGACGTGACACAAAACGACTTCGGCGCCGTGATCGGCAGCCATCCGAAATGCGTGCAGGATGGCGCGATCGCCCGATTCGGAAAAGTCGGTGGTTACCAGGATGCGTTTGAAGTTTTCGAGCATCATCAGGTCCTTTGGGTCGTGTGGTTTCTCATCTTCATCCGAGCAT
Source organism: Deltaproteobacteria bacterium (assembly GCA_016200585.1). Classification (GTDB taxonomy): domain Bacteria; phylum Desulfobacterota; class Binatia; order HRBIN30; family HRBIN30; genus JACQEN01. The sequence continues at coordinate 22,606 of JACQEN010000110.1, read as the reverse complement.
GATCATTCCGCCGTCGACGACCAGCACCTGGCCGGTCATGAGGTCGCTGTCCGGCGACGCGAGAAACACTGCCGTTCCCGCCAGATCTTCCGGCTGGAGCGGCTTCTTGAGGGCGGTGAACATCACCAGCATGTCGACCATCTCGGGCGGAACCACCGATTTGGTGGCTTCGGTCATCGTCACGCCCGGGCAGATCGCGTTGACGTTGATGCCCCACGGACCAAGCGCCCCGGCGAAGTACTTGGTGAAGCCGTTGACGCCCATTTTGGCGACGCTGTAGTGAAACGGCGGCGACGGCTTGTCCGGATCGCTGGTGTCGACCATGCCGACGTTTCCCATATAGGCGGCGGTGGACGATTGATTGACGATCTTGCCCTTGCGTTGGCGCTTCATGTACGGCTCGACGGCGCGGGTGCACAACCAGACACCCGTCAGATTGACCGACAGGATGCGATTGAAATAGTCGAGCGACTGGTCTTCGCGGTCCATTCCGAAGAAGATCGCCGCGTTGTTCATGAGGATATCGATGCGCCCAAAATGCTCGGCGGCCTTGGCGGCCATCTCTTTGGTGCTGGCTTCATTGCCGACGTCGGTTTTGACGTAGAGTGCATCGACGCCAAGCTGCTTCACTTCCTGTTCCGTGCGCCGACCGATCTCTTCGTTGATCTCGGCAACGACGATGTGCGCTCCTTCGCGTGCAAAGCGCTGAGCATAGGCCCGCCCGATGCCCTGCCCCGCACCGGTGATGACCGCTACTTTGTCCTTCAAGCGCATGTTCGACCTCCTCGGATTTGAGCGGCGTATAGTTGAGTGCGACAGAAAGGTCTACCAAACGATCGACGGCCGCTGCACGAATGAAGCACCACACTTTACGTTTGACCCATTACGCTTTATTCGACACCGCGGAGGAACCAGATGTCTGTACGCCGCCCGAGAGTGATCGCTGCCTGGATCTTGTCCTTCCTCCTCACCTTTCTTTTCGTGTTCACCGGCAGCGGCAAGGTCTTGGGCATGGAAGAGATGCTCAAAGCGTTCGAGCATTTCGGCTACCCGTCGTGGTTTCGTCTGTTCATCGGCGCCGCCGAGCTCGCTGGCGCTATCGGACTCTTGCGATTACCCTTGGCGCAGTACGCCGCGGCCGGTTTGATGATCATCATGGCAGGGGCCGTATGGACGCACATCGGCGTCGGTGAACCGGTCGCCTTTCCTGTCGTCGTCTTGATTGCGCTCGCAGGCGTGATCTGGCTGCGGCGAGGGGAGTGAATCGGGTGCGTCGGCCCGATCGCCGTGCGGCTTCGTCGATCGTCAGTACCGCGGCAGTGTGCGATCGACGGCCAGCGACCAGGCGTCGATGCCGCCACGGAGGTTGGCAACGCTTCGAAACTCCCGCTGCTGCAAGAAGGCTGCGACGTGAGCGCTGCGGATTCCATGGTGGCAATAGACGACGATTTCGGCTTGCGGGTCGAGCTCGTGCACACGGCCGGAAATCTCGCCCATGGGAATGTGCACAGCTCCCGCGATAGCGACCAGGGCCACTTCCTCCGGCTCGCGCACGTCGAGAAGCACCAGTGGATATCGGCTGTCCATGAGCCCCTTCAGCTCGTTGGGTGATAGCTCGTTCGGCAGCGCCATAGCCCGCTCCCCCCTAGCACAACCCGATGCGAAAGCATCAGAGCTGAGCGATGAAGATTGCGGCACCGATCCCGGCAAGCATGACCAGGACCAACGCGATGGAAACATTCCGCCGAAAGACACCCTGGCCCATCGTCAGCGTGATTCCCAACTTGATCAGCGTGTTGGTAACCATCGCGACGACGATGCCGGCGGCCATCATCGCAGTGCCTGTCGTGTTGCTCTGATGCGCAAAGGCAATGGCGATGGCGTCGACGTCGACGAGCGACCCGATGATCGCCGCCACAAACACTCCGCGCGAGCCGAGATAGACCTGCGCCGCACGCGCCACGAGGGTTACGACAGCGAAGATGGCGGCAAACGTCAATGCCGACGCCAGACTGAAGGGATTCGAAACTTCCGGAGGGTTGGCTCGCCCTCCCGTCTCCACGGAATCTCGGCGCGCCGTGAGCCACGCGGCAAGACCCGCCACCGCAATCATCAAGATCAACGACGGCGACAGGTAGAGCAGGATGGCCGAGTGAACCGCACCGACCAGAATCGCGACGCGGACACACATGATCGCCGACGCGAGAATGGCTGCCGCCGCTGCCAGCCGGCCGGCACGCGGCGCGGCCCTCGACTCGCGCGCCATGGCCACCGTGACCGCCGTACTCGAGACCAGCGCTCCAACGACACCGGCGAGCAATAGTCCGCGGCGCTCGCCGAGCAAGCGCACCGTCACGAAGCCCGCGAAAGACAGCGTGCTGACCAAGACGACAACCAACCAGATTTGAAAGGGGTTCAACGCCTCCCACGGGCCGTAACCGGTGTTGGGAACCAGCGGCAAGACGATCACCGTGATCACCGCCAACTCGAGAGCACTGGCCAGCTCGTCGGCCGTGAGCGCGCGTGAGAATGCTTCGAGACGCGGCTTGGCAACCAACAGAACCGCCATCGCAACACCGGCGGCACCGGCGACCTGTAGCTCACCCGCACCGGCAAGGACGCCGAGAAGAAACGTCGCGATCGCTGCCATTTCCGTCGTTGCACCGACATGCCCGGACGACGAGCTGCGGACGTATGAAATCACCGTAACCGCTCCGACGGCGAGAAACGCAATCACCAGCAACGCCGGGCCGACACGATCCTCGACCAGCATCGGCACGGCGCCGGCAAGCGCAATCAGCGGGAACGTACGTACGCCGGCAAACGGCCGCCGCCGCTTGCGCAGCTGGCTGCGCTCGCGATCGAGTCCAACGAGAAAACCGACCAGCAGCGCAACCAGCAATCGCTCCAGAGCCGGGATATGCCAGTCCATTTCATCCTCGGCCCGCGATGCTCACGGCAGGTGATCCCGCCCGGACAATCCACGAATCGACCCACTGCGAGCCCTCATGAATAATCTCGGCTGAGGACGCGCGCTTCTCGTACACCACGCGCTTGTTTGCGCTGGCAGTCGGTACAGACTCCGTAGAGCTCCATCTTGTGACCAGTGAAGCGAAAGCCCAACCGTGCGGCGATGTCTCCCTGCAAGGTCTCGATGCGCGGCTCCTCGAACTCGACGATCTTGCCGCACTGCTCGCAGATGAGATGGTCGTGGTGCTGCCCCTCGGTCCCTTCGTAACGGGCCTCGCCGTCGCGGAAGTGCCTTTCGACCGCCAGCCCGCATTCGGTGAGCAGCTTCATGGTGCGATAAACGGTGGCGTAGCCGATCCGCGAGTTGATCTGCTTGACGGCTTGATAGAGCTCTTCGACGCTGATGTGCCGCTTGCTGGCAAAGAAGACATGCGCGATGTCGTCGCGCTGCGAAGTCGACTTGTGCCCCTGGCGGCGCAGGTGCTCCTTGAAGATCGCAAAGCGGTCTGAAGCACTTTTGGCTGCCGGCCGGGCCACAACCGCCATGTTGCTCTGCCCGTTCGACTAGCGAGGCCGGGTGTCGGACCGTACGTGTGAAGTCCGCTGCCCCTCGGGTCGCTCCAGGCTGCTTTCTGAAATTCGACGCATGCGCAAACGCCCTACGCGGTCGCTTCCGAGCTCGGCGTTGACGCTTCGAGTCGCGCCGCAGCGACACGCGCCGCGCGCTCAAGCAAATGGCGAGCCGCCGGAGAGAGATAGACATCGTCCAACGAGCGGCCGCTGAGCTGGTCGATCAGCACGTCGATCTGCGCCGCGACCGGCAGGGCTCGATCGAGAAGGATCAAGTCGGCACCACGCAAACGGCAGCCGCCGCTACGCACATGGTAGCCGACCTCGCGCAACAGCTTCTCCTCCCGGACCTCGAACCCCAGGCGAACCGCCGCATCCTTGAGCTCCTCGAGTAGAGCCGATGACGACGCTTCACCACCCTTGCCTGCCTTCTCCGATGACTCTGTCACGTCGAGCAAACTACTGGACACGAACGCCGTTGTAAATGGTCGATAGGTTCGACCGTAGGCGCTGCCGCGATGGTTCTTCCCGTACGCTAAATCCATTGATCCCGAAAGATGCGCGCGAAGTGCGACTCCCGCCGCAGCAGAACCTGCGGCGGCCCGTCCTCGACGACTCGGCCGCCTTCCAGAACGACGACCCGCGGTACACGCAGGACCGTCGACAAGCGGTGCGCCATCAGAATCACCGTCCTCTGCCGAAGCCAGTCGGCAAGCTGCGCCATGATCTGCTCTTCGCTGTCGCTGTCGACCGCGCTGGTCGCTTCGTCGAGAACGAGCACCACCGGCTGCGCCACGATGGCGCGTCCGAGAGCAAGGCGCTGCTTCTGCCCTGCCGAAAGATTGCGCCCCGCTTCATCGACGCGAGTGTCGAGACCCGCCGGCAGCGTCCGCAACCACGATTCGAGCCCGGTGCGTTGGACCGCCTCGTCAATCAACGATGAAGATACGCCGGAAGTCCCGTAGCACAGATTCTCCAGCACGCTGCCGGCGAAGAGAAACGGATCCTGGGTCACGACCTTCACACAACGGCGCACCTCCGCTACCTGCAGCGCCGACAGATCGCGGCCGTCGAGTCGAATAACGCCGGATCTCGGCGTGTAGAAACGGACCAGCAACGCAGCAAGGGTGCTCTTGCCGCCCCCACTTGCGGCAACGACGGCGATCGTCTCGCGCGCGGCAACGGCGAAGGTCACCTCGGCAACCACCGCTTGCTCCAAGGAATAACCGAAGGAGACGCTTTCGAAGCCGATCGCGCCGCGCACCGGTTGTGGCAGGACCTCTCCTGCGAGCGTTTCCAACCCGCAGCGGTCCAACACATCGTACAACCGTTGCCCCGCCGCCAATCCGCGTTGCGCCAGTGTGCTGAGCTCACCCAGACGACGGACCGGCTCCACAACCTGCGCCCCGAACAAACAGAAGATGAGGAAGTCGCCCGGCGCCAGCCATCCGGCGGCCAGGGCGCGGCCGGCGTACAACGCGACGACGAGGAGCGCCACTCCCGTCACCAGCCAGATCGACGAGAGAGAAAAGGCAGTCCAACGCTCGACGCCGAGCACTGCATCGGCGTAGGCGCGGTTCTCCAGGGCAAAGCGTTCCTCTTCGGCGCTCTCCGTGTGGTACCCCTTGATCGTTCGATGTCCACTCACCTGCTCCGCAAAACGCGACGACAACCCTCCCAGCCGCTGCTGGGCGCGATGGCTGCGCCGCCGAATCGCCGACGCGACGGCCGAGTGTCCGATGACTCCCAGCGGCGCGATCAACAGGATCAGGCCGAACAGGCGCCGGTCGATCACCAACAGCATCGTCAAGGCTCCGCAAAACACCAGTGCATCCCCGAGACCGCGGCGCAGCATTTCGCCGGCGAAGCGCCCGGCCACGTCGGCGTCTTGGAGAATTCGTGCCAGCAAGTCGCCTTGCGCCGCCGACTGGACACCGGCGACTGGTCGCAGCCGTGTTCAACGCCCCGAGTCCATAGTGTGCAGCAAACACCGCCACGCTGAGAATGCAGATGAGTAGAATCGTCGCCGGCAACAGCATTGCCGGAGCCGACGCGAAATCGCGGCTCAGCGGTCCATCGATCCACACCTTCACCAGCCACGTCAACGACAGCTGGCTAACCGAAAGTGCCAGAAACCCGAGGGCGGTGAGGCTCGCGAGGCGGCGGTGATCGAGCGCTTGGCGCAACAATCGCATCGCAATACCTTGGGCGCGACCGGCCATCGATTCGGGCTGTTCAGCGCGCGGCCGGATCAAGCAAACCAGCATGCGCCAGACGTGCATTAGCTCCGCCGCGAGTATGGCGCGAGACGACGCGGAGCCCGGAGTCCGGAGCAAAGCCGCACGCCAACGCCGCACGGTGGCGTGCGCTTGCTCACCCTGGTCGCGCAGCCAGCGACGTATCGGCCATACCTCAACGACAATCTGTTGCGGTCCGATCGCCCGATACGCGGTAAAGCGTTTGTGTCCATCGGCGATGAACCAGGTTCCGAACAAGCGGACCACCGACACCGGCGGGAAGCGCTCGCCGCGTTGCATCGCAGCCCGATACGCCTCAACCACTTCCGGCAGGTCGGTAACGTGCAACATGTCGACGACCTCGTCGCGCTCGACGAGGCGCGTCGGGTACTCGGCCAGCGCCGGGTCGAAGGCGTCGAGCGACGCGCCGTCGGCGCGGCTTGTGGCAGCGGACACGGCCAACGGCGATCGAAATGAGCTGGAAGCGTCGAGCATGCTCTTTGCGGATTCCCGCTTTATCGGGTACGAGACCGCACGTGCAAGCCGGCGGTGCTGAGTCTGCGACCGTTTCCACCGCGCGCTCGATCGCGGGCACAACCACGACCGCGGACGACGGGAGGTTGCGTCGGCTGTGGTTTGCGTTCCTGCAGCGCATCGTACTCCCACCGGGCTTGGTTCTGCTCAAGGCCTGGTTGCGTACCTGTCGCTGCAGCATCGACGGTGCGGCGGACATGGAGCGTGGACTGGCGTCGGAGCGCTTGATCGTCGCCGTGCTGCATTCGTCGATGATTCATATGCTCGCCCTTGCACAGGCGCTCGGCGCCACCCGGCGCCGGCGCTTCTTCGTACTGCTCAGCTCCAGCCTCGATGGCCAACTTCTCGCCCGCGGCTTGCGATCGTTCGACGTCGGTCATGCCTTTGGCGCCGCGGGTGAAGATGGCGAGCGCGGCGGGCGCCGGGTGATTCGCCGTGTCGGATCGGGCGAAGTCGCCATCATTGCCGTCGACGGGCCGACCGGCCCGGCTGGCGTGGTCAAGCCCGGCCTCGCGCTTTTGGTACGCGCTTCTGGAGCCGAGCTGTTGGTCGTCCACACGACGGCGCGCCACGGCTGGCGCTTCCCCTCCTGGGATCGCTGCCATGTACCCTGGCCGTTTTCGAAGGTTCACTTCACGATCCGTCGTCTACCGGCAGCACCGCCACCGGCGGACGTGGTGCCACTCGTCGAACAATTTCTGGCGCATCGACGTTCCTCTCGGCGCGACGCCGATGCGATGCCATCGACGCCTTCCAGCGGCGATGAACCCAAAACCACTGCTCGGGGTAGCGCGAAATGAAGTGTTCGAGCACGTCGCTGTACGACTGCGTCGTCGAACGCACCGCGGTTTCGAAATCGGCATGTTGCGCTGGAAAGATGGGATCATCAAAGCGTACGACGTGCGTACCGTCGGGTTCACGCCACGTCAGATAGGGGACGGCGGGCTGGCCGAGGCGCAACGACAGTTCCGCCAGACTACGGAACGTCGACGCTGGCTGGCCGAAGAAGTCGACGATCACGCCGTGTCGGGGGCCGGCATGCTGATCGAGCATGAAGGCCACACACTCACCCCGTCGCAGAACCTGCTCGACGATCGGCAGCGCTCCATGATCGCGAATCACGCCGATTCCGGCGCGCGCAAACGCATGATGGACGAGCCGATCGAGCCAACCAAACGGCAACGGCCGGCGAATGACATGGAAGCGGCCGCGAACCGCGGGATTCTCCCACAGGCTGGCCAACGGCACGAGCTCGAAGTTGCCGAGATGGGCGACGAGCACAAGCCTGCCGCCGGTACGCAAGTCGAACTCCCACGCCGCCTCGGCGACCTCGACGCGGTATTTGAAACGCCGTGGCGCAAGCCACCAGCCGATCGCTTCATAGCCGCAGCGCCACAGATGCCCGTAGTGCGCTTGCGCCCACCGGCGTCGTTGCGGTTGGCTCAGCGAATCGCCGAACACGTGGCGCAGGTTGTCGAAGATGGTGCGCCGCCGTATGGGAAACAGCCAATACGCCAACCTCCCGCCAATCCCCGGGTCGGGTGGACGCACCGGCATGGCGCCACGGCGGAGCGCCGGTTCGTCGTCGGGAACTGGATAGCTGTCTGCTGGCAGATCCACGTCGAGATACGCTCAAGCAACCGACGACAGAACCGCCGTCTCTTCGTCTGCCAGCACCACCGCGGCATCCGGAACCAATTCGAGAATCGCCCTGGCGGCGCGATCGAGAGCCCCCGGCGGTCCAAGTAGCTCGGGCAGCCGAGCGAGCTTGGCGCGCATCGCCGCACGTTGCGCCTCGTCGCTGAGAATGGACCATGCTGCGGCAGCCAGGTGCTCGGCGTCGACGTGGTGCTGAAAGAACTCCGGCTGAACCATTTCGCCCAACAGGATGTTGGGCAGACTGATGAACGGAACCTGCATCAGCAAACGGGCCACCAAGTACTCGAGGCCGATGAGCCGGTAGGCGACAACCGAAGGAACGCCGAGCAATCCGGTTTCGAGCGTCGCCGTTCCCGAGCTTTGCAGCACCAGATCGGCTGCACCCAAGACGTCGTACGACGTCGGATGATACAGCGACAGCGTGCCGAGGCCGTGGCCGTGCACGCGCCCTTCGATCTCGTGGCGCAGATTTTCGCTGGCGATGGGCAGAGCAAACTGCAGATCGGAATTTCGTGCCCGGAGCAAGCGTGCGGCTGCGAGGAATGGTTCCAGTAGACGGGCAATCTCGTTGCGGCGACTGCCCGGCATGAGAACGACCAGCGGCTTGTCCGGATCGATGCCGATCGCGCGCAGGGCGATCTCCGGCTGGTCGTGACGCTTGACGGCATCGCGCAGCGGATGGCCGATCCAGACGGTGTCGATCCCAGCACGCTCGTAGATGTCGGCTTCCGGGCGAAAGACCGAGACAGCACGCTTGGCCAGCGGGCTGATCCACGGCGCGCGCCAGGCACCCCAGAACCAAACCGGTGGCGGAAAGAAGAAGGCAGTCGGAATGCCGCGACGGCGCAGAGCAACGGCGAAGGGACAGCCTGCGACCTCGGCATCGACGAGCACGGCCAGGTCGGGCCGCAGATCATCGACGACCGCCAGGGCTTTGCGATACGCCGCCACCATCGTCGGTAAGTGGCGCAACGCCCCGAGCACGCCGGTGAACGACAGATGCGTCGTGTGCAGCAGCAGCTCGACACCGGCCTCTTGTTGATGGCGGCCGCCGATCCCGCACAGGCGGACTTTCGGCGAACGCGCACGCATTGCCGTCGCCAGACGCGCTGCATTCTGATCGGCGGAAACGTCCCAAGCAACCAGGCAAACCGTCGGTCGTGTCTTCATGGCAAGAGCGGGGACCCACCCGCTGGCGGTCCGGGTGCGCGCACGCATATGCGTCCGCCCCCGAGGCTGTCAAGTTGCCTGACGATGGAAGTAATGCCATTGCACGCGGTCATGAGATGCGGGGCGTAATTTGCAAGCACAAGAGGATCGTCGCAAGGCAGGATTGCTCGGAGTGTTCCTGCGACTTTGGTTCGTGCTGGGATTGGCGTATGCGCTGTTGAAGCTAGCTGTGGACGTTGGCTTCGGAGGTTTCGTCGACCTGCGCGCGATCGCGCTGTGGGAATTTCTCCTGATACCGCTGGGGCAGGCTCTCGTAGCTCTGGCCATTCGCCGTCGCGCCGATCAGCGGCGGCATCCTGAGTAGCTGCCGAGACGTATTCGGTACCCGCTCCGCAGCCGTTGATGTTTCGGTTGAGACGCCGGGTCGTCGTCTAAAACGCCAGGGCGCGGGCAAAGTTGTCGCGGCGCGAAAGCGAAAACGCACCCAGTGCCAGCAAACCCATGGCGGCAACGATCATGCAAAATCCACTGAGCGTAGGAGCGACACGACCGCAGACCGGGAGCGCACCCAAGTTGATGTCGACGAGCAGGGTCGATGGAGCGCTGGCGGCGGCAACCAGGATTGAAAGCCGCCGGCCGCCTTTTCGAAGACCAAGGGTGGTCCGGGGACTTTGAGGTACGAGGGGTTCATCGAATTGGGGTAGAGCGAGAGATCGACCAAGAGGCCTGGGGCTCCGCTCATTTGGATCCGCGCCACGGCGCCGCCACCGGCTCTGCACAGGCCGCCCAACACCGGCTGGCTCACGCGTTCGTCTTGGACGCTCCCGGCATCGGCCAAATCATTCATCATCACGGGGTTGTTGGTGTTGGGGTTTGGAGTCTCGTCGACCAGCTCGGCGATCAACGGCAGTGAGTTGGGAAAATTGAACCCCATCGGACCGTGCGCGTTGTAGATATACGCCGATGCAAAGTTGCTGCTCGTATCGCTGCCTTTCGTGCCCGCCGCATCAAACGACAGCTGACACGCGCGCAACAGAGGGGTGTTCGATTGCGAGCCGGCGATGAGCATGTCGGCAGTCATGGGAGGCCCGCTCATCAAGTTGCTCAGCAATGCTCCGAACTGACAATCGGTCGAATCCGGGCCGTCGCCGTTGGTGTCGATGACAGCCAGACTGGCTTGTCCCGAGACCAGCAACGCATTCTGCGCTGAAACTCGTCCCCCAGTCACACAAAGCAACGCCGAGGCGGCTATCGCCCAACCGTTTCGACCCTTCATCGGATCTCTCCTCTCCGAACGTTTGCCCGCCGACCAACCTGCAGGCAAGAACTACACTGTGAAGTGCAAAACGTAAAGGGTAACAGCTCCCGCCCAAGCGCCACGCACGTACTGGACCATCGTGCGCCGCCGATGTAGAGCTAGTCCCATCATGATCAAAACGATCCTGGTTGGGCTCGACGGTTCGGAGCACGCGCAGACCGCGCGCGACTACGGTTTGTGGCTAGGACGACGCCTGGAAGCGAGGGTCGTCGGGTTGCACGTCGTCGATATCGTTTCGATCGAAGGCTCCTTCTTCCACGACATTTCGGGCTCCCTCGGATTCGAGCCGTATCTCGATTTTTCCTCAAAGATGCGTGAGGTGTTGCACGAGCGCGGCAAGAATATCCTCGACGACTTCGCGGCGGTCGCCGGCGCGGCTGGAGCGCGCTTCGATACGCAATTGGCCATGGGAGTGGTGGCCAACGAAATTGCCGAAGCGGCCAAAACCGCCGATCTGGTGGTGATCGGTCATCGCGGTGTGAACGAGAAGTTCTCTACTGGTCTGCTCGGCAGCACCGCCGAAAGCGTTACGCGCAAATCACCAAAGCCGGTGTTCGTATCGACGACGGCGTTTCGGGAATGCGCCAATCCGCTCCTGGCCTACGATGGAAGCCAGCGCGCCGCCGCGGCAATGCAGTCGGCTGCCGACTTCTGCACGACGCTGCAACTGCCGTTGTCGGTGGTGACGGTGAACCGCGACGACAAGGCTGGACGCAAGACATTGGCGGAAGCCGAAGCCTACCTGCGGTCGTACGCCATCAAGACGACCTTCGAGCTACAGCAGACCGGCAACGCCCCCGAGCGCATTGCCAATTTCATTCGCGAACGCCAGTACGATCTGCTGTTCATCGGCGCCTACGGCCACAGCCGCATCATCGAGATGGTCCTCGGCAGCACCACGGAATACGTCTTGCGCAACGCCAGTTGTCCGGTGTTTCTCAACCGATGACCGGTTGTACTTCCACTGCATCCGTGGCTTGGGGCTCGTGACTCGTATCTCGACGGAAACCAGTTTGCGGAAGTCGTGGGGTGGACACAGCCTGCCGAAGACACAAACGGAACGCGAACCAAGCCCGACAATGACGACCTCATCAACGAGCCGCGCGCACCCAGCCACGAGCCACGAGGGAGTCCTATGGCAAGTCAGATGAACATCGAAACCGTTCGTGAGCTCGCCAAGAAGTACCGCAACTGGGGCCGTTGGGGCGCCGACGACCAACTCGGCACGTTGAATTTCATTACTCCGCAAAAGGTCATCGACGCGGCGCGTCTGGTGCGGCAGGGAAAGGTGCTGTCGCTAGCGATCCCTTTCGACAGCAACGGCCCACAGAGCGGGTACGCGGGGCGCAACAATCCCATTCACTTCATGTTGCAGGACGGCGGCGACATCGCTTCCGGCGCGCAGAACGGCATCCCGGGGCTGCGCTATTGCGACGATGCGGTGACCATGCCGTTGCAATGCGCGACCCAGTGGGACGCGCTGTCGCACATCTACTTCGACGGCAAGATGTACAACGACCGCGGGCCCGAGTGGGTCAACAGCAGCGGCGCGCGCGTCAACTCGATCGATCAGTTCAAGGACAAGATCGTCGCGCGTGGCGTTCTGCTCGACGTACCGCGCTACGCCCGCAAGAAGTGGCTCGAGTCGGGCGAGGCGATCTATCCAGCCGATCTCGACGGCGCTGCCGGCGAGCAGAAGGTGACCCTTCAAAGCGGTGACATCGTCCTGATCCGCACCGGTCAAATGGCGCAGGTCAAAGCCACCGGCAGTTGGGGCAGCTACGCCGGCGGCCCGGCCCCGGGCCTGAGCCTCACCTGCGCCGCGTGGCTGGCGAACAACGAGGTCGCCGGATACGCCACCGACACCTGGGGAACCGAAGTGATCCCCAACGAGACAGCAGACGTTTTCCAACCGCTGCACTGCGTGGCGATCGTCAACATGGGCATGTTGGTGGGCGAGATCTTCAACCTCGAAGACCTGGCCGCCGATTGCGCCGAAGACGGAGTCTACGAATTCCTCTTCGTCGCGCCGCCGCTGCCGATCACCGGCGCAGTCGGATCGCCGATCAATCCGCAAGCCATCAAGTAGCCGCTCGATTGTCGGCTTTTGATTGTCGATTGTAGATTGAACGAGTCAACGCCATCACCAATCGTAAATCTGCAATCAACAATCACCCAAACGCCGGCATCACCTCGTCGATGAACACCTGCAGGCCGTCCAGGTCGAACGGCGCACGCAGGGCGAGGATGATCCATTCGGCGCCGGCATCGACGTACGCACCGATGCGGTCGATCACCTGCCGCGGCGTCCCGATCAGCATACCGGGCGACATGAAGTCGAGCGCCGAACCGAATTGCTGCTTCAACGCTTCGCGTTTGTTTGCCGCTTCGACTTCGTTGCGCCCGATCGCCAGGCCGAGGTTGATGGTCCGGACCACCTCGCGCGGCTCGCGCTTCTCGACTTCACACCACCGCGTCAGCACCTGATTCTTCTGCGCGAAGAGCTCTGGACCGATGAACGGCGTATTCCATCCGCCGGCGTATTTCGCCACCATACGCAACAGGCGCTTTTCGCCCATGCCGCCGATCCACAAGCGCGGACTTTTCTGCAGCGGTTTGGGCTCGCACCGCGCATCGACGACCTGATAGTGCCTGCCGCGAAACGTTGTCACCTCCTGGGTCAGCAAGCCACGGATGATTTGCACGCCCTCCTCGAGTTGATCGAGACGATCCTTCATCGGCAAGAACGGAATGCCGTAAGCGTCGAATTCGATCTGGCTCCAACCAGCGCCCAGGCCAAGCTCCATGCGTCCACCGCTGACGTGATCGACGGTGACCATCGCGTTGGCCAGCACCGCCGGATGCCGGTAGGCCATGCAATACACCAGACTGCCGACCCGTACGTTCCTGGTTTCGGCTGCCAGCGCCGTCATGATCGACACCGCTTCGAAGCAAGTTCCCTGCGCATCGCTCGGCACCAGCATCGCCGGATAGAAATGATCCCAGATTGACACCCAGTGAAAACCCGAGCGGTCGGCCAGATGCCAGACACTTTTGAGGTCGTCGTACGTGCAGTTCTGCGGGCCGGTATGAACGCCAAAGAGCGGCGGCGACATGGACTTAGCCTTGATGTGACAGAAAAACTTCACCGCGGAGACGCCGAGGCGCAGAGAATGTAGCTCGCCAAACCACCGAAGAGTTTCCTACAGCCAGCGCGCGAGCACCAAGATCGCCGCCGCGGCCAGAGCCAACTTGGCCAGGAAGCCGGGCTGAATTGCCGCATGGTCCGAGGCGATGCTGCGCACGTCGACTGCCCGCTGGCGTCCCGAGGTGACGTTCTCGACCAATTCGAGGCAATCGCGCGCCATCACTTCTCGGAACGCATGGCCGATCTCTCCGGAGGCGACGGAGGGATCTCCCTGATAGGTGACCGTCGGGCCGCCGTAGCCGTAGTTGGCGTTGAGAAGCCAGCCGAGGCCGCCGGCGATGCCGTCGAACAGCTCTTCGAGCTTGGCCGTATCGCCGCCGCGACGCTTGCGGCGATTGATCAGAATTTCGCCGGCGCGAGCCAGCGGCTTGAAAACCGGCGGCTTGTCGATCTTGAGCTCGCGCCAGTTCGATTCGACCAGCTCCGGCTTTTGCGCCAGCATGAACGAGGTCTCCCAACTACCCGCGTGCTCGCCGTTGAGAAGCCCGTTGCGTTCGGCATCGGTCAAGGCGCGGCCGAGGAGTTGTTCCACCTCAGCGAAGCGTTGACCGGTGACGATGCGGTGCAGAGCCAGAGCCGACGGGCTGAACATGCTGACGCCGTAACGCTTGCTGATCTTGCGACAGGCATGCTCGATCGCCGAAGCGTGGCGCGGCCCGCCGTGACCGTTGGTGAGAATGATGTAACGGTAGCCGGCTTTGGCCAGGGAGCGACCGTGGCCGATGAGTGCGCCGTAGACGGTGCGCTGCGACGCCGTCATCGAGCCGGCGAGCGGCAGCTCATCGGTTCCCAACGGCAGCGGCGGTTGTTGTACGACCGTCCAATCCGGGTGTGCTTCAGCGAAACGCCGGCCCGACTCTTCGGCCATCCAGCGCGCCATGTAGAGGTCCATCCCCAGCGGCAGATGAGGTCCGTGCACTTCGAGCGCGCTCACCGGCTGGAAGCAAATCGTGCGGCTCATATCGAGGCTGCGCACTTTGGTGTAGGTCAGCTCAGCGGCGTCTATGTAGGGCATTGTCCGTTCCCCCTTCGTCGAGATCGGCAACTGTATCCGGGCGGCAGCGTGTTCGCAATCTGAGCTCGAACGCGCAAGAGTCGAAAAGTCAAAGAGTCGAGGAGTTGAAGCCTTGGACAAATTTGAGGGAGCCACGGCTGGAACCCCTTTTCGACGTTCGACTCTTCGACTGGTGGACTTTCCCTCGACGTTCGCCGGTTGTTCTTGGTCATTGCGCAAAGAAACTGACTTGCGCCGGTTGCCACCCTGCTTTACGTTCCGGACCTATCGATGGCTGTCGCCGAGAACGTCATTCGCCTGCTGGGGCGCTACTCGGAGGGCTTGCGGCTCACGGCACAGTTCGGTCCGCGCTCGGGCATCGTCCACGAATACGCCTATCGCAACACGCCGAGCGGCGCCGGTCCGCTCGGGCGCCTGATCGATCGAACGTTCCTGCAGCTCGGCGCCTGGGACGGTCTGCGCCAGCGTGTTTGCACGACGAAAGAGATCGTCCGTGAAATTCTCGAACGACGACGAGCCCTTTCATGGTCGACGAAGATTCTCGACGTCGCGGCAGGAACCGCTCCCTACCTGAGGGAATTGGCCGGCGAAGCGGCCGGCGACGATCTCATCATCGCGTGCCACGATCGCGATCCGCGACAGGTCATGCTCGGACGTCAGCTCGCCGCCGCCGAACGCCTGACCAGCGTCAGCTTCTCGGTCGGTGACGCAACCGACGATGCCAGCTATCTCAGCAGCCGCGATCCCGACATCATCCTGGCAGTGGATCTGTTTCCCTGGTTCCCGTCCGACAGCTCGGTTCAAACAACCCTGCGTCTGGCATTCGATCACCTGGCGCCCGGGGGCGTACTGTTATGCAGCACGGTCACCAAGCCGGTGGCCGCGCCGATCGCCTTCGAAGAAGACGGCTGGCGCCCCGATCCGGTCCCACGCCATCCCAAGCAAATCACCGCCTGGCTGCAACAGACTGGATTCATCGAAATCACCGAGCGCTTCAGCCAGCCAAACGGCGTTGCCCTGCTGGGTTGGAAGCCGCTGTAGGCAGGAGCTCTCAGCTCTCGTAGACGATCCGCAGCAGCAGGGTGAAATCGGCTGCCTGGGCAACGCCGCTGACGTTGTCGATGCCACCGAGTTGGGTCAACAGTGGACCGTAGCGCCAGTTCAACCCGGCGCTGAGCTCGACAACGTCGCCGTCGAGAACGGGCGTGCCCAGGCCGTGGAACGGGCTGGTGTAGAACGCCTGCTGCAGCAGCAGCGAAATGCCGCGGCCGACGTATGCTTCGAAGGCCACCCCTTCGCTGATGATCGGGTTGAGCGTCAACCGCGCCCTGGTGACCGGGCCTACCGGGTACACATACGCCAGGTTGCCGTAGAGCATGAGCCAGCGAAGCAACTGGTGTTGCGCCGCCAAACCAAAACCGAAGTCGGGCTTGCCGCTCCCGAACACACCGCCGGCGCGCCCCGTCGGCAGCTTGATGGCGGCGCGCAGGGAAATGGTGGTCTTCGGTTGCGGCTGCCAAAGCTGAACCTTGCTGCTGATCCAAAGATCGCCAAGTTCGAGGTACTGCCGGCGCCCTTCGAACAGCGTCGTATGATCGCTGCGAACGTGAAACCCACCGAACGAATTATTCGGGAAGGCACGGCGCTCGGGGTTGTTGGCGCCGAAAAGATCCTCGACGCTATCGACGATCGGATCGAGAAAGCCGCCGTAGCGGGAGATAAAGGGCAGGTCCAAACCGACCTCCCACCCCGGCGCGATACCGAATGCGCCACCGAGCACGGTACGATTTTGCTCGAACTTGAGAAGCGCCTGTGTGTGTCCCTGCTCGGTGGCGATCTCGTTGCTCTCGGCGGTCTCGATGTGCACGCGCAATCGGCCGGGCTCCAATACCGACGCCGTCGCCAGCGGCAGGTTCAAAAAGATCTGCTGAATCGGCTGAAAATTGCGTTCCGGCAATGGTCCGCCGAATTGTGCATACGCCGGCAGAGTTGAAACGATCAGCAGGCAGAGAACGAATCGGACGAGTCGGAGCATCGCCTGCCCCTAGCAAGTTTTCGAGCCGAGAGCATGAGGTCCCCAAGCCGCCGCACGGCAACCGCAATGTTCGACACCGTGCCGCTGCAAGCGTCCAGCCGCAGCGCGTGGCCGCAAACTGCGCAGGTTGACACTTTGGATTCAATATGTCAGGCGGAGGACAATGTCGCTTTCGACGCCTCGAACATCGGCCGCGGCACAAGAGAAACGCGGCCGCATCCTCGATGCCGCTCTCGAGCGCTTCGCGCACTACGGCTACCGCCGCACGTCGATGGAGGACATCGCAGAAGTTGCCGGGATCTCCCGGGCCGCGCTCTATCTCCACTTCAAGAACAAAGAGGAGATCTTCCGTGCTCTGGGGCGCGCGCTGCACGAGCGCGCCATCCGCGACGCCGCAGCCGCAGCACGCCAAGCGGGATCGGTCGCTACGCGACTGCAACGGGCGCTCGAGGCCAAGCTCGGGGCTTTCTTCCAGATCGTTCACGGGAACGCGCACGCGCGCGAGCTGCTCGACGAGAACAGCCGCATTTGCGGAGACATTTCCGAGGAGTTCCGACAACGTCACCTGGCGATCTTGCGCCGTATCATCGAAGGGGCCAGCAAGAGCGGTGGCCTGACACCCGGCCGTGCCGGCCTCACGGCGGCAACGGCCGCCGAGATGCTGCTCGATGCCGCCAAAGGAATCGAAACGGGGGGCGCCACGGTGCTGACGCCGGCTTCGTACCAGCGACGGCTCGGTCAACTGGTTGCGGTTCTGGTTCTGGGTCTCGGTGGCGCGGTGCCGCACGCGCCGCGCAAAGCACAAAGGAGGTGAACATGCAGGCAGCGATCGCCAAGACGGTTTTGATCACCGGTTGCTCGACGGGCATCGGTCGCGCCACGGCGGAGCATCTGGCAAGCAAAGGCTGGAAGGTATACGCCACGGCGCGGCGTCCGGAGTCGATTGCCGATCTGGCGCAACGCGGCTGCCAGATCATGGCGCTCGATGTCTGCGACGAGGCATCGATGACCAACGCCGTCGCCAAAATCGAACAAGCCGATGGGGCTGTCGGGGTGCTCGTCAACAACGCCGGATACGGCCAGGAGGGCGTATTCGAGGAAGTGCCGATGACGGAGATCCGGCGGCAGTTCGAAACCAACGTCTTTGGATTAACCAGGCTGACGCAGCTCGTGCTACCGGGCATGCGCCGGCAAGGTTGGGGAAAGATCGTCAACCTGAGCTCGATGGGCGGCAAGCTCACGCTTCCCGGAGGGGCGTTCTATCACGCCACGAAACACGCCGTGGAAGCGTTGAGCGACGCGTTGCGCTTCGAAGTCCGCGGCTTCGGCGTCGACGTCATCGTCATCGAGCCCGGGCCGATCAAAACACAGTTCGGCGACACCGCCATCAACAGCTTGAGCCACTTGAGCCCTCCGGGGTCGCCCTACGCCGGGTTCTCGCAGATCCTGCAGAAGAAAATCAAAGAAGCATACGAGGGCCCGATGGCCATGCTGGCGCTTGGTCCCGACGCGGTCGCCAAAGTGATCGAGAAAGCGATCACCGCTTCACGACCGAAGACCCGCTACCCGGTGACCGCCGCGGCGCGTATTTTCATGGGCATGCGCCGTTGGCTACCGGACCGTGCCTTCGATGCGTTCCTGTCGACGCAGTTCCGGTAGAGAGCGAATCGATCGTCTGTCGTCTGTAGTTTCTAGTTTCCGAGACAGACCACAGACCAGGAACAAAAGACAAACCCGACACCAGAGACTATTTCTTCGGCATCGGCACAGCGCCGGAGCGGGCAAACATCGCCGCCGCCTCTTGCTTGGCCTGGGCCTCGTCGCCGCGCAGGAGAGCGTTGCGGAAGCCCTGAGCGACGGCGCGCATCATCGTTGCCTCGTCGTGATCCAGGCCATCGGCCAGAGCCGTCAAACGATCCATCGCTGCACCGATACGACGAATCGAATCGACAATGTCGCCGCGGTCGCGTGCGGCCAGCGCTTCCACCAACGCGCTACGAATCGCGGCTACGGCCGGGGCCGCTTGCGGGCCAAGGACGACTTCGAGCTCGCGCAGTCGTCCAATGACCGACTCCAGCGCAACGGGTACGGCTTCGGCATGCGAGTGCGTTGTGTCCTTGTTGGCCATCGTCGCCATAGGCTACAAGGTTTGAGCGCGGCAGCAAAGCTTTGAGGAGGTTTGGATGCTCTTCGTCATCATCGGACACGACGCCCCTGACGCCAAGGAAAAGCGGCCGCAACACCGCCCGGCGCATCTGGCTCACCTCGAACCGCTGGCCCTACAGGGCAAAGTGTTGCTCGCCGGACCGTTCACCGACGGCAGCGGCAGCCTGATCGTCGTCGACGCCGAGTCACGCGAAGCGGTATGGAGCCTGTTGTCGCGCGATCCGTACGTGACCAATGGCATCTTCAACCACGTCGAGGTGAAGCCCTTCCTACAGGTTTTTCCGAAACCTGCGCCGTAAGACCGCGTGTCGCCGAAGGTCGAGTCCGACCTCGCTTCGTCGTCTCCACTCTGCGAGCAAAGCGTCGCCTACGTACTCAGGAGGCATTTCCTCGCCGTCGCCCGGGGGGCGGTATGTCCTGCGTTTGCCTTGAATTGCGTGCGATCTGCGTGCGCACTCATCTTGCTTTCCGCCCATGCCGCGGACAGGATCGACGCGTATGATCGAGCTCGTACACTTATCGAAACGCTACGGCACCACTCTGGCAGTGGACGACGTGAATCTCAGCGTCCCCGCCGGCGAGGTGTTTGGGTGTCTCGGACCCAATGGCGCCGGCAAAACCACCACCATCCGGATGATGATGGGCTTGCTGCAACCGACCTCGGGAAGCGTGCGTCTGGGAGGCTACGACCTGGCAACCAACCCGATCGCCGCAAAGCAGCTCTGCGGCTTTGTCCCTGATCGCCCGCACATCTACGAAAAGTTGACCGGAGCCGAGTTTCTCGACTTCATCGCCGGCCTGTACCACATGCCAGCCTCCGAATCGGCCGGACGCCGCGACGAGCTGTTGGAAATGTTCGATCTGGTCGAGTGGGCGGCGGAGTTGGTGGAAAGCTACTCGCACGGCATGAAACAGCGCTTGGTCATGGCAGCGTCGCTGATCCATGCGCCGCGCATTTTGATCGTCGACGAGCCAATGGTCGGGCTCGATCCGCGTGGCGCGCGCTTGCTCAAGCGTACCTTGCGCCAACTGGCGCACAACGGTGTGACCGTATTCATGTCGACGCACAGTTTGGAGGTCGCCGCGGAGACCTGCGATCGCATCGGCATCATCCATCAGGGTCGGTTGATCGCTGTGGGAACGATGGAGGAGCTGCGTCGACAAGCGGGACAACACACGAGCTCCAACCTCGAAGCCATTTTTCTAAAGCTCACCGGCGGCGAGGATGTCGCCGAGTTGCTGACGGCGTTACGAGCTTGAGCATGGCAGCGCCTACGATCGACGACTTCCGCCAGGCTGCCGAGCTGTCGCAGTGGCGGCTGCTGCTGTCGCCGCGCTTTCGCGCTGCGCGCAATCGTGTTGATCGTCTCAATCGGCGCGGACGCATCCAGCTTGGCTTCCTGGCGTTCCTTGGACTCGCCTTCTGGTGTGCCGTCTTCGTCTTCTTCTACCGCGTCTTGACCTATTTCCTCAGTGTCCCCGATTTCGGCCCCATCCTCACCCACAAGCTGCTCGGGATGGTGTTCCTGACTTTCTTCTCGATCCTGTTGTTCTCCAACATCGTCACGTCGCTCTCGACCTTCTTCCTGTCGCGCGAGCTCGAGCGTCTCGTCTCTGCACCGGTGCGGCGCACGACGCTCTTCTACGCACGCTTCGGCGACACGCTTCTCGAGTCGTCGTGGATGGTGCTGGTCTTCGCCGTACCGGCGTTCCTCGCCTACGGCATCGCGCACCACGCCGGCCCGCTTTTCTACCTGGCGACGATTCTAACGTTGCCTCCCTTTTTGGTGATTCCGGCGGCCATTGGGGTGTCGATCACGGCGATCCTGGTGAACGTCTTCCCGGCGCGGCGGACGCGCGACATCCTGGTTCTCTTGTCGATCGTCGGCATTGCCGTCTTGTACCTCATGCTACGCATGCTGCAGCCGGAAAAGCTGGTGAACCCCGAAGCCTTCGCGAGCTTCGTGCAGTTCCTGGCGGCGATGCAGATGCCGTCGTCGCCGTTGCTACCGAGCACCTGGGCCGCCGAGATCCTCTATCCGCTGCTCAGCGGCAACGGCGGCGACTCGCTTTTCGACCTGGTGTTGCTCACCAGCACGGCCGTCGCCTTCGCCATTTTGTGCGAATGGTTGATGTCGGTGCTCTTCCTGCCTGGGCTCAGCAAGGCGCAGGAGGGCCGCAAGGCACACCTGACGCAAAAGCCGCTCTGGGAGCGCTCCCTACAGCTCCTGACCTTTCCATTCCAACCGCAGAGCCGCCTGCTGATGATCAAGGAGATCAAGACATTCTTCCGCGATACCAGCCAATGGTCGCAGCTGATTTTGCTGCTCGCCTTGGTGGTGGTGTACGTCTACAACTTCAGTGTCCTGCCCCTGCAGGGCGGTTTGTTGGTAACGTTCTACTTCAAGAACGTCATTGCCTTCTTGAACCTGGCGTTGGCGAGTTTCGTGATTGCCTCGGTAGCAGTACGTTTCGTGCTGCCGTCGATCAGTCTCGAGGGCAAATCGTTCTGGGTCGCAAAGTGTGCGCCGCTGGCGTTGGAGCGATTGTGGTGGAGCAAGTTCTGGGTCGGGCTTGTACCAATGCTCGTCCTCGGCGAGATTCTCATCGTCGCCACAAATTACTATCTGCACGTCATCCCCTTGATGATGTGGCTGTCGACAGCGACGCTGTTCTGTCTGACCTTCGGAATCGTCGGGCTCGGCCTCGCCGTCGGCGCGGCCTATCCGAAATTCGACGCCGACAACGCGGCAAAAGTGGCGGCCGGCGTCGGCGGCCTGGTGTTCATGATCCTGTGCATGTCGTTCATCGGAGCGGTAGTCATCCTCGAAGCGTGGCCGGTGTACGCGCTCTTCATGAGCCGGCTGCACGAAGAGACGCTCTCGACTCTCGAAATGGGCAGCGTGATCGCCTCGTTGACGACCGCGTTCGCGCTCACGGCGGGGGTCTTCGCCGTTTCGACGCGTTACGGCATCCGGCGGCTGGGCACGATCGAGCCGTAGCGTGAAACGCGGCTCAGCCGCCTTTCAACGCGTCGCCGTCGTTGCAGCGGCGTTCGCCCGCAACGATTGCACGGCGGCAAAAGGGTCGTCGCAATGTGCATCCGCCACCGCCCGCACGGCTTGAATCGTCAGCGCAAGATCCTGCGAACGCTGCTGCCAAATGTCCTCAAACAAACGCAAACGATCCGAATAGACGAGATAGTGCAGGATGATCGCGTTGTTCAGCGGCCGCGTCGCAAACGTGCGGTAGATGTCGGTGTGAAGCGCGAGACCGTGCAGCTCGCTTTGCATTTCCTTGAACAACCGGTTGCGCTTGTCGAGCGTCAGGCCGCGGTCGTATTCGAAACGCAGTCGCTCGACGTTGCGGGAGAGAAACTCGGAGAAGGCCAGCGTGTCGTTCCACGCCAGGGTGCCGCGCTCGACAGAGCCGACATCGTTGCGCGAGGCAAAGAATTCGATTGCGCCGCGGTTGCCGACGAAGTTGGCGAACGACTCATCGAAATCGGCATGACCGGCAACGTACGTCGTGTTGTGCAGCAGCTCGTGGATCACCACTTCGGCGAGCGTGACCTCATCGTACCGCAGCATGGTCGACAACAGCGGATCATCAAACCAGCCGAGGGTACTGAACGCCGCCGACGGCCGGACCAGCGTATCGTATCCTTGCCCTTCAAGCTCTACCGCTTCGGCATCGGCCGGAGGTTTCTCGAAGTATCCCTTGT
>JACQEN010000109.1 GCA_016200585.1 Deltaproteobacteria bacterium | reverse complement strand
GTAACCGCAGGCCGTCGACGCTTCGACGGCAGCTTGTTCCAACAAACCGAGACAGGCGGATACCTTCAGCTCACCGAGGAAATCGACGTCGGCATGGGAAACGCGATGTTCGAGGCGATAGTGCATCGAGGGAATACAGAGCACGGAAGTGACCAAGGAACAACGAAGTGCATCGTCGCCGGCAGCCGAGATCGGAGAGTCGAAGGGAGCCGACGCGGCTTGCGGCGGGAAGCCGAAGCCTGCCGATGCAGGGTAGGATTGCCACACGCAAGGGGTGCAGTTACGCTCGCAACCGATGCCCGCCTCCGACCGACCACGCTCGAACCTGCGGCAGAAAGCGACGCAGACCGCGGCTGCCACTTGGGAGATTGCCCCGGACGCCAAGAAGGGGATGCGTGTGCCGGCGCGCATCTATGCGACCCCGCAGCTATTGGCCGAGATGGACGACGGTGTGTTCGAGCAGGTTACCAACGTTGCCATGCTGCCCGGGATCGTCGACCACGCGTTCTGTATGCCCGACGGCCACTGGGGATACGGCTTCCCGATCGGCGGCTTGGCGGCCATGGATCCGGAGCACGGCGTCATCTCGCCCGGTGGCATCGGTTTCGACATCAACTGCGGTATGCGCTTGGTACGCACCAATCTCACGTATGCGGACGTGCGCGACCGCATCCACGAGCTCGTCGACGCGCTCTACAAACGCGTGCCGGCCGGTGTCGGGGCACGCGGTTTTCTCAAGCTCAGCGACGAAGAGTTCCGTCAGGTCGCCCTGCACGGAGCACGCTGGTGCGTCGAACACGGCTACGGCTGGCCGGAGGATCTGGCCAACACCGAGGAAGGTGGCGCGATTCGCGGCGCCGATCCCGACAAGGTGAGCGCTCGCGCTCTCGATCGCGGACGCAGTCAGGTGGGAACGCTGGGCTCGGGGAATCACTATCTCGAAATTCAGATCGTCAAACCCGAAGACGTCTACGATCAGCACGCGGCGCAGGTGTTGGGTCTGACTACGGCCAATCAAGTGGTCATCATGTTCCATTGCGGCAGCCGCGGTTTTGGTCATCAGATTGCCAGCGACTATGTGCAGACCTTCGCGTCGCTGATGCAGAAGAAGTTCGGCATCGAGCTTCCCGATCGCGACCTGGCCTGCGCTCCCTTCCGTTCACCGGAAGGGCAGGCGTACTTTGCAGCGATGAAGTGCGCGATCAACATGTCGTTCGCCAATCGGCAAGTCATCTTGCACCGCGTGCGTGAAGTGTTCAGCGATGTCTTGCAGCGCGACGCGCGCGAGCTCGGTCTCGAGATGGTCTACGATGTCTGTCACAACACCGCGAAGCTGGAAGAGCACGAAGTCGGCGGCCGACGCCGGCAACTGTTGGTGCACCGCAAGGGCGCGACGCGGGCATTTGCCGCCGGAATGGCGGATGTACCGGCGCGCTGCCACGAGATCGGCCAGCCGGTAATCATCGGCGGCAGCATGGAAACCGGATCGTACCTCTTGCGCGGCGTGGCCAGCGGCAAGCAGGCCTTCTTTACGACGGCGCACGGCAGCGGTCGGACCATGAGTCGAAACGCCGCCAAACGTCAGTTCCGCGGTAAGGATCTCGAGCGTGATCTGGCGCGCCGCGGGATCTACGTGCGTGCCGTGTCCTACGCCGGCTTGGCGGAGGAGGCGGGGGCGGCGTACAAAGATATCGACGCCGTCGTCGCGGCGACGGCGGCCGCAGGCCTCAGCCAGCCTGTCGCGCGCTTCACGCCGATTGGCAATGTGAAGGGCTGAGCAGCTGAAGCGAAAGGCGGAGGTTCGTGCCGTTCGAGATTCTTGCGGATGCGCCGACGTCCGACGTCGGTTTCAGTGCTTCTGGAGCAACGCTCGACGAGTGTTTCCGGGCGGCTGCCGAAGCGACGACGTCGGTGATGGTCGGCGACCTGGCCAGCGTCCGTCCACAGTTGCGGCGCGAAACCGTGATCGAACGCGATGCACTCGACATGCTGCTGGTCGCATTTCTGGACGAGATCGTCTTCTACAAAGATGCCGAGAGTCTTTTCCTGCTTCCCCAGAGTGTGAAGGTCAGCCAATTCGAAGGCGGATGGAAGGTTGAGGCGCATTGGGTTGGTGAGCCGATCGACCCGCAATTTCATATGTTGTCCGGAGATGTGAAGGCCGTTACATTGCACCGACTCCGGGTCTGGGAAAGCGACAATGGCTGGCACGCGACCGTGGTCCTTGACGTCTGAAGCTTGTTTGAAGGCGTGCCACGGCGCGGCTGGCTGGGGGAAGGAGTTGGCGTCCGACGCCCGACCCCCTGCACAATACGTCCTTTCATCGCCGAGGTGTTGGCGGTGCTGAGGCGCGTCATCGCTTGGCTGTCGCGACGCTTTTGGGTCGCTGCCTTCGTCGTAGCGCTTTCTCTCCATTTCTATCCGCGCATTCATGATCTGGTGCTTGGCGTCGAGGTGACACCGCCGATGCGCGGCTACGCGGTTGCGCTTCGTTCGGGGTGCTTTACCTGCCACGGACCCAACGGAACCGGCGGCGTCAAGAACTACGGCGGAGAAGACGACGAGATTCCGGGGTTCGCCGGCGGTACGCCGATGATGTGGGCGAAAAGCGAATTCGAGCTGCAGGAGTACATCCTCGACGGGGCGCCGGCGCGCAAGCGTGGGGATCCGCGTTACAAGGAGGCGCAGAGAAAGCAACTCATCGCCATGCCGGCGTATCGCGGCCATCTGAGCCCGCAAGAGGTCGACGACCTGGTGGCGTTCGTCCGCGCCACTTCCGGGTTGATCGTGCCGGCCGATGAAGTGGCGGCGCAAGGCCAAGAACTGGCCTACAAGTTCGGATGCTTCCAGTGTCACGGCCCGATGGGTGCCCGCGGTTCCAGCAACCCCGGCTCGTTGAAGGGATACATTCCAGGATGGTGGAGCAACGACTTCCACGATCTGGTGCGCGACGACGGCGAGTTGCGCGGTTGGATTCTCGACGGCCAGATCGAGCGGCTACGCGACAACCCGATTGCCCGTCACTTCATCGAAGCGCAACGTGTCTACATGCCGGCGTACCGCGACTTCATCAACGACAAACAGCTCGAGGCTCTGATGGGTTACGTCCGCTGGGTCAACAACGGCGAATGGCAGGGCAAACCACTGGCGCTCGGGCATTGATGCCCTTCGCGGTACGGCCGTGATCAGTCGTGCACGGAGAACATCGCCTGCAGGGGCAGGTCGCGTGACGACGGGCCGACCTCGATGCGATAGGTGATCGGTTCGACGTGCCAGGCGCTGCTGTCGACGTCGTAGTAGGCCAAATCGCTGATCGCCACATCGAACGTCACGCTGCGCGTCTGGCCCTTCTCGAGATGCACCTTGGCGAAGCCCCGCAGGTCGCGCACCGGGCGGTCGACGCCCGAACCTTGGTAGCCGATGTAAAGTTGGGCGATTTCGTCACCGGATACATTGCCGCTGTTGGTGATATCGGCGCTGACCTGCAGCATGCCGCTGCGTGGAAGAGTAGAATCCGCGAGCCGCAAGTTCGAGTAGCGATAGCGCGTGTAACTCAACCCGAACCCGAAGGCGAAGCGCGGCTCGACACCGTTGTGATCAAGCAGATGGTAGCCGTGATAGTAGCCGTAGGTGACCCGCAAAGAGTGATTGTCGAAGGGCGGCAAGTCGTCGGCGGAGCGGGCAAAGGTGAGCGGCAGTTTGGCCGATGGGTTGACGTCGCCGAAGAGGATGTCGGCAAGCGCGTGACCGCCTTCCAATCCCGGATACCAGGCCATCAACATTGCCGGCACATGATCGATCCACGATTCGACGATGAACGAGCTGCCGCCTTCGAGAACGACGATGGTATTGGGATTGATTGCGGCGACGGAGGTGATCAGCTGCTGTTGATCGCTTGCCAGCTCCAGCGTCGTGCGATCGTGGGCCTCGCCCTCATCCGAGCTCGTGGTCCCAACGACAACCACCACGGCATCCACCGCAGCAACCGTTTCTTGATCCGTGACGGAAAGAGTGTTGCTCGCCAGCAAATGCACGCTTGCCGTCCCGGCGTGGTCGCGGATGCCGGCGAAGGGTGTGACGACGTACGACGGATCGACGGCGCTGCTGCCGCCGTCGCCGATATTCGGCGTATCGGCGAGCGTACCGACGACAGCGATCGAACCCACCGCAGCGCGCTTGAGCGGCAGTGTGGCGTTGTCATTCTTGAGCAGGACAATCGCTTTGCGCGCAACCTCGAGTGCCAAGTCGGTGTGCGCGGTGCTTTCGATCAACGAGGCATCCTCCTGCGGGGGTTTGCTGTCGAGCTCGAAGCAGAGCTTGGTGCGCAAGATTCGTCGCACCGCGGCGTCGATCGTCGAAACAGGCACGTCGCCGTTTTCGACCGCGGCGATCAGCATGTCGCCGTAGAACAGCGGGATCGGCATCTCGATATCAAGGCCGGCAAGGGCCGAGGGGACTGTGCTACGCGTACCGAGGACCCAATCGGACTCTACAAAACCCTCGAAACCCCACTCGCCTTTGAGAATATCGTGCAGCAAGTGCGAGCTCTCGGCACAGTAGTGATTGTTGACGCGGTTGTACGCGCTCATCACCGAGGCGACATGTCCGTCCTGTACCGCCATGCGAAAGTGCGGCAAGTAGATCTCGCGCAACGTGCGCTCGTCGACTTCAACGTTGACTCGATTTCGCGTGTCCTCGATGCTGTTCAGGGCGAAGTGTTTGGCACTGGCAATGACGTGTCGCTGCGCGCCGTGAATGAAGCCTACGCCCATACGGCCGATTGCCAAGGAATCTTCCCCATACGTTTCTTGCGACCGCCCCCAGCGCGGGTGGCGCACGATGGCGACGACAGGTGCGAGCAGGACGTTGCCGCCCTTGGCGCGCGCTTCCTCGCCGATCGCCTCACCGACACGTTCCTCCAGCGACGGGTCCCAAGTGGCGCCGCGCGCCATGCCGACCGGGAAGGCGGTAGCATGGCCGGTGGCACTGTTGACGCCGCGCGGACCGTCGACCATGCCAAAGCCCGGAATGCCAAGTCGACGGTTGTCGGCCGTGTGCGAGAGGCCGTTGGCGAACGTCATTTCGGAGCGACCGTGCATCTGCTCGACCTTTTCTGCCAAGGTCATTTGCCCGAGCAGCGTCTCAACTCGCACGTCGACTTCCGTGCGTGGCAGACGACAGAAATCGCCTTGTGGTTCGGCACGCGGAGTGGTTTCACCGTCGTTGCCGCAACCGTAGAGCAACAGCAGCAACGGAAGGACAAGCGCGCGTGTTGCAGGCATGGAGGGCGGTCTTACTCGAAACCTCGCGCCACAAGCAAGCCGCCGTCCGTCGACCAACGGGCGCGGCCAAGGGTGCGCTCCGACTCATGCCGGCGACACCGAGATCTGGAACCTGAGGTGGCAATCCGGCATCGAATGGGCCACGTTTGTCGTATCGTCATTCAAACGGAGGATCTTCGTGAGAAACTCTCTGGCAGTTGTTGGAGCGACCGTGTTTTTGTTTGTCCTGGTTGGAATCGGACCGGTGATGCCCGCCCAGGCCGTGACGGCGCACGCCACATTTGCCGGCGGTTGTTTCTGGTGCATGCAGCCCCCTTTCGACAAACAACCCGGGGTAATTTCGACGACGGTCGGTTACACGGGCGGGAGCCACGACAATCCAACCTACGAGGAGGTTTCCGCTGGCGGTACCGGACATGCTGAATCGATCGACGTTGTCTACGACCCTGCCAAAGTCAGCTACGACACGCTGCTCGATGTATTCTGGCACAACGTCGACCCGCTGACGGCCGAGGCGCAGTTCTGCGACCACGGCCACCAATATCGCGCGGCGATCTTCTATCACGACGACGAACAGCGCCGCCGGGCAGAAGAGTCGAAGCACAAGCTCGAGGCGTCGAAGCGTTTCCAGCAGCCGATCGTCACGCCGATCGTCGCCGCCGGCGCCTTCTACCCAGCGGAGGACTACCACCAGAAATATTATGAGAAAAATCCCGTGCGCTATCGTTACTACCGCTGGGGTTGCGGCCGCGACGCGAGGTTGAAGGAGGTGTGGGGCGGCGACGTACTGGCGCATTGAGCGCAAGGGGATCGCGCGCCCTCGCCCATGTGACACTGAGCGATCCCGTCGACGGGATCACGACGTGCGAGCGACAAAACGATCGATCAGATTGACGATCTCGTCCGGCTTGTCTTCTTGCAGAAAATGGCCGGCACCGGCGATGGTGACGTGAGGCTGCCCTTTGGCGCCGGGGACGCGTTCCTGAAAGATACGCTCGCCACCCTTGGTGACCGGGTCGGCGTCACTGAATGCAGTGAGGAACGGCTTGTTGAAGGACTCGAGAACCGTCCATGCGGCGATATTCTCCGCCACCGATTCATGTTGCGGAGTGATGGGAACGAGTGTCGGGAAGCGGCGTGCTCCGGCCTTGTAGCTTTCGTCGGGAAACGGCGCGTCGTAGGCGGCGCGCTCCGCCTCACTCAGCTCTCGTACGGTTCCGGTGTTTACGATGTCGCTGATCGGCAGCGTCGGTATCCGTTGGCTGAAGTCGAGCCAGCGTTGGAAACCTTCGGAGAATCCCTGTCCGATCGGCAGACCGGTGTTGGCGACGACGACTCGATCGAAGCGTTGGGGATACTTGGCGACGAGGCGCAAGCCGATGAGCCCACCCCAGTCCTGGCAGAAGAGCGTGATGCGATTCAGGTCCATGGCGATCAGCCAGTCGCTCATCCAGCGGACGTGACGTTCATACGTGTAGTCCTGAAGCTCGCTGGGCTTGTCGGAACGCCCGAAGCCGATCAGGTCGGGCGCCACCACACGATGCCCTTTGGCCATCAACCCGGCGATGATGTGGCGATAGAGGAAGGACCACGACGGTTCGCCGTGCAAAAGGAGGATCGGCGCGGCAGAACGTGGGCCCTCGTCGATCGTACCGATTCGCAGCGCCGTACCGCCCGCGTCGCGAATTTCGACGAAACGTGGGGGGAACGGGAAAGCGGGTAGATTTTCAAAGCGCGAATCGGGGGTTCTCAGTACCTTCATTGCGGCCTCCGCGGCAAGTTCTGCCAGAGCGCCACACCTACGACCATCCTGTTCCTGCGACTGATGGCGGTGGCGAGTGCACGGGCTTACGGCAAGCCGACGATGGTGATACCGCAGGCCTGCGGCGCGCCGCCGAGGTTGTGACTGAGGGCCAACGAGGCATTTTTCACCTGGCGTGCCCCGGCTTTGTTTTGGAGTTGTTTGTAGTTTTCGTACAGCATGCGCACGCCGGTGGCACCGGTCGGGTGCCCGAACGTCTTGAGGCCGCCGTCGGTGTTCACCGGTAGCTCGCCGGTGAGCTCGAAGGTGCCGTTGGCGATGTGATCCTTGGCGGAGCCCTTTTCGGCAAGGCCGAGGTCTTCGTACGTCAGGAGCTCGGTCAACGTGAAGCAGTCGTGGACTTGAGCCAGGTCGAGCTCTTTGGAAGGGTTGGTGATGCCGGCTTGTTTGTAGGCATCCTGCGCGGCATAAACCGTCGGCTTCCAGCGCAGAAAGTCGAACGACGGATCGGCTTGCGGATTGGGCCCGAGAGCGATGGTGACGGCCTTGAACAGGACGTAGTCGTCGCGGAATTTCTTGGCCAGCTCGCGTTTGGTGAGAACGGCGACGGCGGCGCCGTCCGACTGCGCACAGCAGTCGTACAATCCGAAGGGCCAGGAAATGATCGGGGCCTTGAGCACGTCGTCGACGGTGATTTCTTTCTTCAGCATCGACTTCGGGGCGAGCGTGCCGTTGTGATGATTCTTCACGGCGATCTTGGCCAGATCTTCGCGGCCGGCGCCGTAGGTTTCGAAGTAACGCGCGGCACACAGCGAAAACCAGCCCGCGGGAGTCATCGGCAAGCCGCGCACACCGGTCGTCACGGCGCTCGGGCCGGAAACGCCGCGATCCTTCGGCTTGTCGAAACCGACGACGAGTACCGTGTCGTAGAGGCCGCAGGCAATCGAAAATACCCCGAAGCGCAGTGCATCGGTTCCGGTGGCGCAATAGTTCTGGGTCATGCTGACCGGTTTGCCGAACAGCTTCAGTGCGTCGGCGACTTCCGCGGTGCCTTTCGACGGGTACACGGCGCCGCAAAAAACTGCTTCAATCTGTTCCTGCGGGCGATCGATGCCGGCGTCTTCGTAGGCTTCGAAGGCAGCTTCGACGATCATATCCTCGGGCGACTTGTCCCAATTCTCGCCGAACTTGCAGCAGCCCATGCCGACGATAGCAACTTTGTCTCGGATCGCGTCTGCGTTCATTTTCTCCCCTAGTGCCCTGACAACCTTCCTTATCGCGCCGGTGTACACTTCCAGAAGTAGTTTGGCGTGCCGCCGTACTCGTGGATCTTACGGAAGGTGAATTCCACGGGCAAGTCGAGCTTCACCTCTTTGGGAGAGACGTCGGTCATCTGTACGTAGACACGGGCTCCGCCTTCGACTTCGGCCGTCGTTACGACCAGCGGCGGGTCGGGGCTGCCGGCGAAGAAGTCGAAAGTGAACGACATGACCTTTCCGATGCGGTCCGAGAGGCGTACTTCGTCGAAATCATCGCGGGCGAAGCACTTGAAGCAAACTCGTTGCAAGGGGAATTGTTCGGTGCCGCAGCGCCGGCATTTGTGACCGTGGAAGCTGATGTCTTCGTTGCGATCACGGAAGTGGACGGTTGCCGAAACACCCTGTCCGCCACGACGATCGACGTCGGACACCTGAAGGTTGCGAAAGTTGAGAAATTTGTCGTAGTCGGCGAACTCGGTACGACGCTGCATGTGCCAAGCGATACCGCGCTTGTTGCGCAGTGCGGTTGCGGCGTCGGTAACCTGGACTACCGAGGCTTCCGCGCCATCTCCATAGTTGGCCAACAACAGCTTGCTGCCCGGTTTGGCTTCTTCGAGGGCCGCGGCGAGAAGCATCGGAGCGAAAGCCGCACCGGTGTTGCCGAGCCTACCGAACATCGGGTCTTGCACTTGCGTCTTGGCGTCGAGGCCGATGGCTCGGGCGACGGCAGCGAAACTACGGCCGTCGGGCGAGTAGAGGACGGCCTTGGCGAAGTCCTTTGCGGCCAATCCCGATTTTGCCAACAGCCCTTTGATCGCTTCGATGGTGTTGTGAGTGTAGCCGTGCTCGACGACGAAACGATCTTCCCAGGAGCGCACGAAGCGATCGCTTTCGGTGCGCCACACGTCGATGATCTCGTCGGCAATGACGTGGTGGTGCTCGATCGTCGCGGCAACGTCGGTATCGCTGACCAGGAAGGCGGCAGCGCCGTCTCCGAAGCTCTTCTCCAAAGCCGAGCGTGGAGCTGTCGGACGGCAGTCGGTGGCGACAATCAGCACATTGCGAGCCGAACCGGCCTTGACGGCGTCGATAGCGGAGCGCAGCGCGTTTGTGCCGCAGCGGACCGAATCAGCGAAGTCGGCAGTCACAACGTCGCGGCGCAAATCGAGCGCCTTGGCGACGACGCTCGCCGCTTGCTTTTCCTTGTAGGGGTACGATGTCGAAGCGAACAAAACGCCGTCGACGATGCGGCGATCGAATCCTTCGAGGCAATTGGTGCTGGCCGCGACTGCCATGGTCACGGCATCTTCATCGAAGTAGGCGATGGCGCGCTCGCCACCGGCACTGCCCGCTTTGCGCCCGCCGCCCGAGATCGCGCTCAGAGAGAGACGGTTCATCGGGACGTAGGCACCTTGAGAACGAATTCCTACCATTGGTTTGCCTTTGAGAAGATTTGCTGTTGCCGGAAGACCTGGCCGAACGCGGATGCCAAAACGGCCCGTGTACCCAGTGACCTGCTTACATCACGTTTCACGTTTGCCGCTTCACGCGCTTACTTCTTTTCTTCCTTCTTGTCGTCGCGCCGCATCTGCGGGATGCCGATCGGCTGCAAGTGTTCGAGGAAGACGCCGTCGAAGTTTGCAGCGATCTCGCTCGGGCTCAGACCGCCGGGCTTGTACATCATCGCCAGCGGTCGCAGCTGTTGGAAGAGTGTGTAACCGAATCCACGTCGCCCGAAGATCTGGCCGTTGACGTTGGCGGCGCGTTCGGACGCCAGGTACGCGACCATCGGACCGTTCAAGTCGGCATTCATCTCCGGAGGAGGCTCTTTGCCTTCCATTCCAGGGATCGTGCCGACCATGCGTGTCAGACCCGACGGGGCCATGGCGTTCACCGTGATGCCGTAGCGTCCGAGCTCTAGGGCCCAGCACAGCGTGAGGCCCATGATGCCTGCCTTTGCCGCGCCGTAGTTGCTCTGTCCGAAATTGCCGCGCAAACCGGCACTCGATGTGATGTTGATGACGCGTCCGTAACCTTGCTCGCGCATCAACGGTAGGGCGTGACGGCCGCAGTTCCAGGTGCCCTTGAGATGAACGCCGATGACGGCGTCGAAGTCGTCTTCCTCCATCTTGACGATCGTCTTGTCGCGCAAGATGCCGGCGTTGTTGACGAGGATATCGATGCGGCCGAAAGAATTGACGGCTGATTTGATGATGTTGGCAGCGGCTTTGAAATCGGAGACGGAGTCGTAGTTGGGGACCGCATCGCCACCCAGCGCCTTGATCTCATTCACAACCTGAACGGCGGGATCTTCCGCTGTACCGCGTCCGTCGATTCCGCAGCCGACGTCGTTGATCACCACCTTGGCGCCTTCTTTTGCGAGCGCCAGAGCTATGCCGCGGCCCACACCACGGCCCGAGCCGGTGACCACAGCCACCTTTCCTTGCAGAAGCATCGCATGTCCTCCGAGATTGGAAATTGAAAAATTGACTTCGGCTACCACTTCCACTACTTCGCGTCAATCGATCGATTGAACAGGAGAATCAGGTGCTAGCCCGGGGATCCGCCGCTTCGGTTTTGGCGTTGGCCGGGTTGGATCACAGCTGAGGGTGTTAGCTTCGAGGGTAAGAAGAAATGGATTTTGCACCGGCGGCATCGATCGAAAGGACGCGGGCCGAGGTCCGGGCTTGGCTGGGCCACAATCTTCCCGATCGAAAGCATTGGAAGGCTCTGCAACACGAAGGGCCGAGCGCCGAGCGTATTGCGTTTCTCAAGAATTGGCAGCGCCGTCTCTACGATGGCGGTTGGTTGGCGGTACATTTCCCCAGCGAGTATGGTGGCCGGGGCGCTTCGTTGCTCGACCATCTTGTGGTGCACGAGGAATTGGTTCGCGCCGAAGCACCACCGCTCATCAACGGGCCGTCGATCAGTATTTTT
>JACQEN010000108.1 GCA_016200585.1 Deltaproteobacteria bacterium | reverse complement strand
GCGGTAGCCGAAGATCTCGATGCACAGAAGACCGACTGTCGAAGCGACCAGATAGCAATAGCGATGCAGCTCATCGAAGCTTTCGTAGCGCCGGCGGGTCAGGTCGGTTTCGACGCCGCGGATCAAATCGAGAAAGTGCCGTTGTTCGAGGGGGAAGCGACGCACGGAGTCGGCAAGCGCCCGGCCGATGACGTGTTGCGGATTCCCTGCGTACACAGCGGTAAGCTCTTCGCGCCAGCGATCCAAGAGCGCTTGTGGATGGCGACGGCTGTCGTCGTCGGCAACGTCGTCGATAAAGCGGCAGAAGGCGTACACCGCGTACAGGGCGTTGCGTCGCTCAGGCGAGAGCAAGTGAAACGCATAGTAGAAGTTGCTCGAGCTGCGCCGCGTAATTTCCTGACAGTACTCGTAGTCGGCATCCAGGCGACTCGACGCCGTTGCGGCGACGCCTTGTGCCGTCGCGGCAACAGCAGTTTCGATGGCTTCCGACTCGGGTTCGGACCACTCATGGCCGGCACCTGGAAAGCCTGCAAGCGCCCGCAGCACCAGGCGCGTCTTTGCGGCCTTGGTGACAATCGGACGTTCACGCAAGACATCGAAGCGGCGCGCCTCGATGACATCGAGAATCGTCAAACCGCCTTCGGCAAAGAAACGGATCTCACGGCCGAAGCGGCGATCGACAAGATCGGCAAGACGCACACCTTGCCGCAGCATGGTGCGAGCGCGATCCACTTCAAACTCGATGAGCGCGCGGGTCGCTTCCGAGCTCCGGCCGTTTAGCAGGTCGTCTTGCGTGCAGCCGAAGCGTGCCAGGTCGCACTGCGGCACGTACACTCGGCCCTTGGCGGCATCGACGCACAGATCCTGCCAGAAGTTGGCGAGTTGCAGGCCGGTACAGATCTGGTCGGCCAAAGCCTGTCGTTCCGCATCGCGATAGCCGAAGAGATAGAGAATGAGGTGGCCCACTGGGTTGGCCGAGCCGCGACAGTATTCACGCAACTCATCAAAGTCGGCGAACGGCCGGAACTCGGCATCCGAGCGGAACGCCGACAGCAAGCGGCGAAACGGATCCATCGGGATGTCGAAGCGTGCAACGGTGTCGGCAAGGGCGATGAAGATCGGCGACGTGGCTGTGCCACGGTAGCACGCCTCGAGTTCTTTCTCGTGAAGCGCGAGCTTCGCCAAGCGCTCGGCGCTCGGGGCAAAGCCTTCGTCGGCGATGTCGTCGGCGGTGCGCGCAAAGGCGTAGATCGCCGCGATGTGCTGGCGCAGACGTCGCGGCAGCAGCCACGAACCAACCGTGAAGTTTTCGTAGTGCGACGTCGCCAGGCGCCAACAAAAGCGATACGCGCCGGCAACGTCGTTCTCGGCCCACGGCATCAGCTCGGGCCTCCGGCCGCCAGCGTCGGCGAAGTCAATACAGCGGCAGCAACCTCGATCGGTGGCCGGCGCCGGCTGCTGCGGACCGACGGCTCCTTGCTACCGGCGGCCAGACGTTGGCGGAACTGCCCCAAGGCCGCCAGCGGAAAGTAGTTCCGATAGCCGTCGTAGCGCAGGTAGAAGTGGCGTGGGAAGCCGGTTCCGGTCCACAGCGACTCCTGCCAGCTGCCGTCGCCGCTCTGTGTGTCGATGAGATACTGCACGCCGCGCGCCAGCTCGGTACTGACCTCGTCTTCTCCGGCCAGCAAGCCCAACAGGGCCCATGCTGTTTGCGAAGCCGTCGATGCCCCGCGGCCGGCCAGTTGCTCGTCGGCATACGAGGCGAGGGACTCGCCCCACCCGCCGTCGCTATTCTGATGGCGCTTGAGCCAGGTCACGGCGCGTCGAACGTGTGTCGATTTCATATCATCGCCGATGGCACGCAGGCCGGCCAGAACGGACCACGTTCCATAGATGAAGTTGGCGCCCCAGCGTCCCCACCAGGAACCGTCGCCGCGCTGCGTCCGCAAGAGGAAAGCGTGCGCGCGGCGAGCCCGATTGTAGCGCAGATCGAAGCCGAAGCCGCCCATCATCTCGAGCAACCGCCCGGTGAGGTCTTCCGTCGGCGGATCGATCATGGCTTCCAGATCGGCGAAGGGGATCTTGTTCAAGAACTCACTGTCATTGTTCGTATCGAACGCGCCCCAGCCGCCGTTGCGGCTCTGCATACCGAGCGCCCAGTTGACCCCGTAGGCGATCGCCTTGTCGCGTCGATCCGGACGGGTAGTGCGAATGCGTTTCAAGACCATCAAGATCACTGCCGTGTCGTCGACATCGGGATACCAGTCGTTGGCGAACTCGAAAGCCCAGCCGCCGGGCTCCAACTCCGGGTTGTAGACACTCCAGTCGCCGCGTTTGAGAATCTGATTGTCGACGAGCCAATCGGCGGCGCGGCCCAGGGCGGGATGATCTTGCGCCAGGCCTGATTCGAGCAGCGCTTTGGCGGTGAGCGCCGTGTCCCAGGTCGGCGACACGCACGGTTGATAGAAGCTCGCATCACCGTTGGCAGCCACAAAGTCTTCGATCGCCTGAATGCCCTTCACAACTACCGGATGAGAATCGGAGTAACCCAACGCGCGCAGTGCCATCACGCAGTTGAGCATCGGCGGCTGGATGCCGCCCCAACCGCCGTTGACGTCTTGGCGGTCGAGGATCCACTGCTCGGCGCGGCGCAAGGCGCGTGGTCGCAGCGGCGTCCAATTGCTGCGAGCCAACGACTTGAGACTGAAATCGACGGCCAGGAAGAAGTTGCGCCACGACAGCAGCTCGGGGCTGCGTGGAAAGCCAAGGTCCGTCGCGTTCGGTGGGTTGAGCCAGAGCTCATCGACGGCGTATTGCGGGTCGATGGCGATCTGTGGTCGTTTGGCCATCAGGACGGTCAAGGGCACGACCGTCTCGCGAGCCCAGCTCGAAAGAGCGTAGATGTTGATCGGGAACCATGGCGGAAGGAGAATCAGCTCGACCGGCATGGAAGGGAGGCCCGACCAAGGGAACTGGCCGAAGTAGGCCAGGAACGTGCGTGTAAAGACGCCGGCCTGCGCCAGGCCGCCGTGCTGGCGTATGAAGTCGCGCGCCCGACGCAATGGATCAGCATCGGCGGAGAGTCCGCAAAGCTTGAGAGCGAAATAGGCTTCAATGGTCAGGCTGATGTGGCCCGGGGCGCCGGGAAACAACGCCCAGCTACCGTCGTCTGTTTGGGTCGCCAGAATATGATCGACGATGCGTTGCTCGACGCGAGGGTTCGATCTTCCCATGAAACGGTTGAAGAAGATGTACTCCGCATCCATGGTCACGTTGGCTTCCAAAGGCGCGTGCCAGTAGCCGTCGGTGTGCTGCCGCGACAAGAGCAGCGCCTGGCTGCGGCGGATCGTTTCGTCCAGGTCGCGCTGTACGCTTCTAGGCTCGAAGGTCCCGGTAGTCGCGGGAAGGAGCTGGGAGGTTTCCTGCATGTTCTCCTCGTAGTGCTGGATGGAGGTCGGTGGTGAAAGCGTTCCAGCCGGCGGCGGCGAAGGCCCGGATCAGCTCGTCGCGGCTATCGGGACAAAGGCAGATGACGGCACCGCCACCACCACCCCCGGTGAGCTTGGCGCCAAGGGCGCCGTGGGCACGGGCCAGGTCCACCATGGAATCGAGCTCAGGCGTCGACACGCCGAGCTGCTGCAAGAGTCGATGGTTTGAATTCATCAAGCCGCCGAGCTTGCCGAGATGGCCGTTGGCGATGGCGCCCTCGGCAGTTCCTGCGAGCCAATCGATCTCGTCGAACCAACCTTCGTAACGGTCCGGCTCGCGTTGCCACCGGCCGCGCAGGTTGAGCACGCCGGCCTGCGTCTGCCGTGGAAGGCGTCCGACGGCGACCACCAGGGGCAGCGCACAAGCAGCGTTCAGTTGTCGATGCGGTTGACCACGTTTGAAGGCAAGCATTCCACCGAACGTAGCCACCGTATTGTCGATGCCGGAGGGGTAGCCATGGAACAGCTTCTCGACCTCGAGCGCGGCGTTGCAGACGCTGGTATCGTCGAGCTCGAAAGCAGCGACCGCGGCAAGCGCGCGTACAAGTGCAACGCTCAAGGCAGCGGAGCTGCCGAGGCCGACGGCCATCGGCAGGTCGGTATCGACGCTCAGCGCAAGCGGGCTCGGATCGAGCCGCAGGTACCCGGCGGCGCACGCCAGGGCTTTTCGCAACCGCTGCAACTCCGGCGAGGGTTCGCTCTCAATGGGGGCAAAGAGAGTTACGGGAAAGGGGGCACTCTCCCAAGTCGAACCCTCGCCGCAATCGCGGCGGGGTGCCGTCTTCGCTTCGTCACACGAGACAGCCGAAACGATATTTACACGAACATGACGATCTAGCGCAACGGCCACCGCCGTTCTTCCGTAAACTACTGCATGTTCGCCGAGTAGGATGACCTTACCCGGCGCGCTGCCGTGTCCCGTCGTGCTTGCGATCGGCATGCGTCACGCCGCGGCGCGAATCGAAGCGACGATCTCGCGCGCCTTACTGAGCTTGATCTCGCCGCAAGCCAGAAGCCCTTCGACGACCTGTTCGGCCATGGAGTCGGGAGCGCCGGCGGCAACAGCCAGGCCGCGAGCGTGCAGGGCCATGTGGCCGCGTTGAATACCGTCGGTAACCAGAGCCCGCATGGCTGCAAAATTCTGCGCCAACCCGACGGCGGCCATGACCGCGGCGAGATCGCGGGCGGCGCGGACTCCGAGCATGCGCAATCCGAAGTTGACGCGCGGATTACACTCGAGGTTGCCACCCACGGTGCCGACGGCCAGCGGCAGCTCGATGGATCCCAGCAGCACGCCCTTGTCGACGCGCCACTCGCTAAGTGGCGCATAGCGCCCATGGCGGGCCGCGTAGGCGTGCGCACCCGCCTCGATGCCGCGCCAATCCTGACCCGTGGCGAGAGCGACGGCGTCGATGCCGTTCATGACGCCCTTGTTGTGTGTCGTGGCGCGGTACGGATCGGCGGCCGCAAACGCCCAGGCTTCCATCATGCGTTGCGCGACTTCCGGGCCATCGAAGCGTTCCGTTTTCAGCAGGTGAAACGGGATGCGTGCGGTGGCCCGCGCCAGGCGTTGATCGGCGAGATTCGAGAGGATCCGCAGGCGAGCCTCACCGCCGGTGATCTCCTCGATCATCGGCGAAACGATTTCGGTCATGCTGTTGACGGCGTTGGCGCCCATCGCGTCGCCGACGTCGACAATCAGGTGCACGATGAGCATCGGCCCGCAAGCAGTGTCTGGCAGAGGCCGAACCTCGATCTTCCGGGCTCCGGCGCCGCGGCGGAGCATGTTTGGATGAACGGCGTTGGCAGCGGCAAGGAGACGCGGGGCTGCGGCGTGCAAATCCTCGCTAGCCGCATCGAGCGCGGTGACCCCGACGAGTTGAATCTGCCCGATCATCAACGGCGCATCGGCTTCCGCGAAGAACCCTCCGGCCTCGCGGATCAGTCGAGCAGCCGAGCTGGCGGCTGCAACCACAGAAGGCTCTTCCACGGCCATCGGAACCAAGCGTTCACGGCCGTTGATAAGGAAGTTCAAACCGACACCCAGCGGCAAACCGAGGACACCAATGGCGTTCTCGATCATATGATCGGCCACTTCGAAGGCCAGCG
This sequence comes from Deltaproteobacteria bacterium, assembly GCA_016200585.1. GTDB lineage: Bacteria > Desulfobacterota > Binatia > HRBIN30 > HRBIN30 > JACQEN01. The sequence continues at coordinate 11,663 of JACQEN010000108.1, read as the reverse complement.
GCGTTGGATTGAGCAGCTCGGTTACATCGTGATCTTCGAGCCCGGCGTTCTGGGCCAGCGTCGTCAGTCGCTGATTGCGCTGCAGCTTGTAAAACCCTTCGATACGCGAACCTGTCGTTCTCGTGTGCATGGAAATCCTCACTCTGTAGTCGGCCGGACCGCACCGGCGGTCATCCAAGTGCGCAGCTGTGGCCCGAGCACGAGAGGCTGCTTCGACAACTCGCCAAGTGATCTCGATCCGGTGAGCAGCATCGCCGTCTTCAGGCCGCTGACGAGCTCATCGACATAGGCCAGAGCGCCATCGATGCCGCTCTCGCGGTAGGCGCGAAAGATCGGCAGAGCAACACCGCAGAGACGTGCCCCGAGGGCAAAAGCCTTGGCCATTTCCAATCCGTTGCGGATGCCGCCGCTGGCGATGAGATCGATGCTGCAGCCGCGCAACATGGCAAGCGACGCTGCCGTGGGAATGCCCCAATTCGAAAAAGTTTCCCCCAAACGGCGGCTCACTCCGTGGCCGCGCAGCGTTTCGACTCTCACCCAGGAGGTTCCGCCAGCGCCGGAAATATCGGCGTGGCCGATGCCGGCTGCACGTAAACCCTGCACCACCTGCGGCGAAAGACCACAACCGGTTTCCTTCGCAACCACCGGGACATCGAGCTCGCCGCTGAGCCGGGCCAGGGTTGCATAGCCGTTGCGGAAGCTACGATCGCCTTCCGGCTGGATCAATTCTTGAGCTGGATTGAGATGGACACATAGTACGTCGGCTCCGGTGCTTTCGACCAACTCGCGCGTCGCCTCGGTATCGGTGTCGCTCGCTTGCGTAAGCCCGATGTTGGCGAACAACAGGACCGATGGTGCAAACTGGCGGACGGCGAAGGTCCATTGCGTACTCGGGTCGCGCTGCATCACTCGCTGGCTACCCAGACCAAAGCCGATGCCGCAGCGCTCGGCCACGATGGCGAGGTCGCGGTTGACGGCGAAGGAGTCATCGGTGCCGCCCGTCATGCCTGTGATCAGCAGCGGTGCCCGTAGTCGCTTGCCCAGAAAGTCGACACCGACGTCGATGTCTGCGAGTGCAAGCTCGGGTAGCGAATTGTGGATCAGCTCAACTTCTTCAAAGAGTGTGGTCTTGCCGCGATACTCAACTTGTTCGTGCTCACACAAATCGAGGTGCGACGTCTTGCGCTCACTGAGAACGCGGCGTTGGCTCTCTTGCTGCGCTTTCCTGGGCAGCTTAGCGGGTGGCAAGGGCGACTCCTTCCGTGTGAATGTTGAGTGGCAGTGGTTCGAGACCAGCGGCGCGCCAGGCCGAGCGGATTCGCTGCGCCGAGTCTCCGTCGGTCGTGCAAGCAATGGCGCAATCACCACCTCCGGCTCCGGAAAGCTTGGCGGCGGCACCATGAAAATCGGCGATGTCGATTGCCTGCAGGAGCTCCGGGGTGAACAGGTCGAGCCCGGTCGCTTCTGCCAACCCGAGAAGTTGACGGTGCGCAACCCTTAGCGCCTCGAGCACGACGGTCGGCTGGTGAAGATCGACGATGAACCGTTCGACGTTCTCGGTGCAGGCGCGAACGAAATTGGACCGTGCTACGTCATGGCCGTTGTGGAGAGACCGATAGCGAGCGACCAAGTCGAGAGTCGAGGCGCCGCGCCCACTCGACGCGACCAGCAGCGTTACCGCGCTCGGAAATTCGAGTTTTTCGACCTTCGGCCGTCCACCATCGCACGCGGTCAACGAAATCACGCCACCGAATACGCTCGCGGCGACGTCGGCTCCGCTGCCAATGCCGCCTTGAGCATCTCGATGAGCACGCCAGGCAGTCGCAAAAACCTCGTTGCGCCCCTCGGCAGAGTCGATGTCGACACCGGCGAATGAAAGTAGCGCAGCGGCGACTGCAACCGTAACCGCGGCGCTGCTTCCAAGACCGGGCTTTGATCCATCGGAACCCCCAAGGTCACTCGAAATCACCAGTGCGACTCCCTCTTCGAGCGCTGCTCGTCGTGACGGATGGAGCGCGTGTAGCGCAGCCAGCGGGAACCGCAGCAATCCCGATACCGGTGGCAACGACTTTATCGAATAGTTTCCAACAGCATTGATCTCGGGGGCCGAGATCTGGACGGTATTGCGTCGTTCGTGATGTTTCAGGGTCACGGTTGCAAAGCGGTCGACGGCCGCGACCGCGCCAGGGCAGCCGTCGAGGACCGCGTACTCGCCGATCAGGAACAATTTCCCGGGAGCTCGTACGGTCAAAGACACGTTCAGGCCGCCTCCACAACGTGGGCATCATTCCCGGGGCCTGAACGCAACACACGCTTCACCCCAGGTGCGTTGGCAAGAGCAGCGGCAACGATCCCAATCTGCTCGTTGGCGCAGAGAACCTTCACCTGGGGGCCAGCGTCGATGGTAAAATATGCCTCGATTCCGCCGGCACGCAGCTCGTAGACCGTTTCGATTACGGCAAGCGTTGCAGGTTTCCAGTAGAGCAGCGCTGGACGCGAGGTTAACGAGACGGCATGCATCTTCAAACAGTTGTGTTCGGCAGTTTCTCCGACCAGCGTCAGGTTGCGATCGAGGATACCGCGCCGGATATCCGCCAAATCGTCCTCGTGAGACGTCAGCCATGCTGGGAAAAACGGCGATGTCTTCGCCGCATGAGCCATTCCGGAACGCGATCCGACAGACTTCGGGCGCTCGTTGGTAATCACAACTGCAATACCCAGCCTCCAATGCTCAGGCTCGGCGAGCCGTACAGCGAATGAATCGGTCCCATCCGAGGCCTCTCCCGGCAACCACTCGGTATACCCGCCAAAGATCGAACGTGCTGCGGAACCGGAACCTCGACGAGCCAGAATTGAGAGCTGGGTCGCCGTGAGCGACACACCGTACGCCGCCGCCGCTGCCACCGCGAGCGCCGCAAACGTCGAAGCGGAAGAAGCAATCCCCGCCGCGACGGGGAAGTTGGAGGCAAGCTCAGCTGATGCAACAGATCGACTGCCGGCTGCGAGACGAACCAAATCAAGAAAACCGCGAATGCGGTCGGCCTCGGGACCCGAGGTCAGAACGCCGTTCAGGATAGTCCGCGACGTTTTCCCTGATTCAATTTCGACGGTAGCCGTCGTCTCTAGCCCGTCTAGCGTGACTGAAAGGCTGCCCGTGTAAGGCAGGTTCAGGGAAACGTCGCGTTTTCCCCAGTATTTCGCGAGGGCAACGTTGCTGCATGCCCGACCGGTTACTCTTCTTTCGACTGACTTAACCAAATGGTCAGGAAATTGATGATTCATATTGGTAGATAATATTTGATTTTATTCTATTCGCCGAAGCCTACTGACCGGATGGTGCGGACCAGTCGGTTAGCGTCTACGCCTACACATCGTCTGTGTCAACCGATTCGATTGAAAGAAGTCTGACTGGCCATGAAGGAGAGGGTGCTAATGAGCGACGATCCGACCTGGCCAACAAAGGGTCGAAGGGCGGCGTGTGCTCGCTCGGTTGCACGAACTGGGCGCGCTCGTCTTGAACGGCGTGGCGTTTTCTGCGGTATGTGTTCCGCGCCCAGCACGAGCACGCCCGCGGAGAATGCAATCATCGGAGACGGTTTGCAGCTTGAGGTGAGCAAGGTACAAGCAAAGGACATGAACTACGCTGCGCCCGGCTCGAGCGTCAGGCTGTCCGCTGAGGAGTTGCTAGACCTCACCTTGAGGATGCGCTTTGGAGCAGCAAGTGCCGACTCTGTACGGCGGTGGCTCGCTTGCGCCGCTGATCGCGATTGGCAGTCCTTCTGCGATTTGACGCAAAGCAGCCGGCTCGCGGCGCTCGTTCACTACATTCTGCAAGATGAGGCGTTGCCGGCGCCGTGGCTGGCAACGCTGCGCGCTGCGCGCCTGGCAAATCAGCTGCGTACGATCATCATTCTTGGCGAGTTGGGTGGGCTCTTGCGGGTGTTCGAAGCACACGGTCTTTCGGCCATCGTCCTCAAAGGAGCGGCTCTCGCGGAGACGGTCTATCCCCGACCCGACCTCAGGCCCTTGGGTGACGTCGACCTGCTCGTGCACCGTTCCGACCTCAAGCGCCTCCAGCGTGCACTGTTGGAAAACGGTTACCGCCCGCTTGCAATCGCAACCCACAGGGGAATGCAAGAGGCCTTCGAGAACGAAATGGTATTTCGGAAGCCCGGCCGCGTTGTCATCGATATCGACGTGCACTGGAGTTTGTTCGATTCCCCCTACTACCAAAGTATGATCTCGATGGATTGGTTCTGGGAAAGCAGCCGCGAGGCGCTTGTGGGCGGCGCTTCTACACGGGTCCTCGGAATCGAAGCCGAGATCATTCACCTCTGTGGGCACCTGTGTTTGCACCATCAGGGTACCGAACGCTTTTGGCTGCACGATATCGCTGAAGTCGTGGATGCCAACAAGGATCGAATCAACTGGGCAAAGCTCGTCGAACGCACACGGACCTTTGAGCTGATCCTGCCGGTTCGCGACACTTTAAGGAGAGTTGCATCGTTGTGGGGAGTCGCGATCCCGACCAGTGTCCTGACAGAGCTCGAAGCGAGCGAGCCGTCCTTCCAGGAAAAGAGGGTCCACGCTTGGCTCACGGAGGCCCGTCGGCCCGCAAGCAAGCGGCTGTGGGCAGACGTTCGTAGCTTGCCAAACTGGTCGCTGCGTCTGCGATTCCTATCGACCAATTTGATTCCTTCACGAGAGTACATGCGGCGGCGCTACGCGATCCGGAATTCCGCACTGCTACCATTCTACTATCCCTATCGCTGGTACCGTGGGATTCGCGGTCTAGAGTAACCCGGGGCGGCGGCAAACATGCGCCCAGGATCACGGCTTCATCGCGGTCAAAAGAGACGATGTTCCTCGAACCGTCTCCAGACAATTGGAGTGCTTGCCTGCCTCGCTTTCCCCTATGCTCGCACCGGCACGGCAGCACCGATCGTACGCGACGACCTCAGCCGACTCCCTGCCTTCACGGTGAGGATGGTTTCCACGCCCTCCGGAAGAGTCATTCAGACATCGCAGGTCTGGGCCGAATCAGCTAGGCGCGAGGAACGCGACCTGCTCGTCGTACACGTGACCACAGCCTTCGCTGCCGGCGCAACTCGCGAAGCGTACACGACCTTCGAACCGGGTCCGCCCCTCCGTTGCTTGCGGGAAGAACATCGTATCTTCACCGCTTTGAACGAAACGCTAACGCAGACCATACGGCAATTTCGTCCCGACGCGCTCCCCTTCGACGGCCTCGACGTGCCTCTGGACACCTACCCGCTCAATGAAAGCCTTCTCTACCTACTGGGCGGAATACAATTCGACGCCAAGGGCAACGCGACCTTTCATGTCCTCGGGCTTGTTGAAGCGTTGCAGATGGATGTCTGGCGGCACGGCACCGAGGACGTCAACGTTCCGGCCGGGCATTTTTCCTGCGACCACATCCGTATGCGACCAAACGCCGAAAGCCTCAGACTACCGGCTATGCTGCGGCCGATTGCGCCGCTTTTTCTTCCCGAATTCGAAGCCTGGATCGATCGAGCCGAGCCGCACCTGGCGGTACGTATCAAAGGTCCGTTCGGACCGCCAAGCGACCGCGATGCAATGCTGGAACTAGTCGAGACGGTACCGCCGTCGCTCGAGGGTCAGCCACAACTACGGCAGGAGCAAGGCAACGGTGCCAGATCCGGTTCCAAAACAACGACCCTTGCGGCTCCAGAGCTCAAGCGCTCGCGCGAGTAGTGGATTCGCTCGCACTGGTCGTTCCACAGCTCGTTCGGAATCGCCTGCGTCTTAAACTTCATCAGAAAGGCAGCGTCATCGAGCCCGCTCGGGTTTGCAGACACGACGACAGGAGGCTTTCAGAGCGCCGCCGTCGCAACGACTCACGCGACCGCGCAGGTCGCCGCCAAGCTCGATATCGCAGTGATGCGACGGCCGGTTGCCATCCAGTCGGCAAAGCCGTTGGTACAGTAGCCAACGGAGATTCCTGTCGCAGGATCTCCCCAGGCGATCTGACCGCCGGCACCGCCGTGACCGAACGCGCGCGGTGACGTTGCCTTGCCAAAACCGCGCAGGTACGAGTTGCCGTCGTCGCCGGACACAATGACGCTCAACGCGCGGTTGATCGGAATGTCCCAAATCGCATCCCGGTGGTGCGCTTGCGTTCGAACCTGTGTCGCAAAGTCGATCGTTTCCGGCCTCAAGATGCGGCGACCATCGAAGGTCTCTCCGCCGTTCAACAGCGGCTGATAGAACAGCGCCAGCTCGGCTGCACTGGTGATTCCACCACCGCCTGGAATGCCCACCTGGCGTAACTTCGGATTGTTGAAACCGAGGATCGCGTCGGGCGTCACGTCGCCCCACCCGCCCGGTGGTTCGACCGGTGGCGTCGTATAGCGAACGTCCGCAACACGCTTGTCTTGCTCCGGAGGCAATCCAACGAACAGCTCATCGAGTTGCATTGGCCCGGTAATGTGCGCGCGAATAAATTCGCGATAGTCCGTTCCGCCGCGTCGATGAATGATTTCGGCGAGCACCCAATGAGCCGAGGTCGGATGATACTCGAACCGACTCGAGGGCTCCCAGTTCAAGCGCCAGCGCGAAAACGCTTCGAGACGTTTGTCGCGATCGTTCCAATTGTCCGGGTGAAGAGGGGCATAGGGAAATCCGCCGATATGGAGAAGGACCTGTTCAACCGTAATGTTCTCCTTCCCGTTCGTACCGAACTCCGGGATGATGCTGCTGACCTTCTCCTCCAGTCGCAGATCACCTCGTTCGAGCAGCAGCCACACGGCAGCCGCGACAACGGCCTTCGTCGAAGAGAAGATGCAGTACAATGTCGCATCCGTCGCTGGTTGATCCCGGCCGTCCTGCACCGCACTGCCGAACGTGCGGATGCCGGCAAGCCTGCCGCGGCGAGCAATTGCAACCTGTGCGCTCGGAAGTCCACCGCTGTTGACATCGCGCTCGGCCCGCGCGAACAGCGCCTCTAGCTTCTCACTGTCGACGCCGACATCTTCAGGGTGCGCAGCGACAAACTTGCGATCGAGCATTCGGTCCTCCCGTATGAAAAGGTCGACTCAGAAGAACGTCTTTCTTGCCAGCTGATACATCACAAATCCCGCTACGGCATAGGCCAGAACACCCTCGACGATGGTACAACCGCCGGCAAACAACGACACGCCGAGAACGAGAATGGTACTGACAATCGCGACGACTTGCTCGATCCGCTTCTCACGCAATCGAGCCCGCAGGACATGCTCGCGAACGTCGGTGCCGCAATTGGGGCATTGACCTCCGGGCTTGCGGATCAGCGGCTGATCGCATTCCGGACAATCAACTTTTGTGGCCACAGGCATAGGGGGAAGAACCCTTACACGACCGGAGAACGGCTCAGAAGAATTTGAAACGGATCGGAAGCAGTGCCCAGATTCGTTCACTGGTCACGAATTGCAGCCAGGGTTGCAGCACGGAGGTATGGCCGAATGGAAAGCCAAAACCTCTAGGCAAGTGCCAGATCGGTCGCGGCTTCGGGAATGTCTCCAGAACCACGGGCGTTTCCGCTGCGACGCCCAGGAGATTCTTGGCTTCATCAATCGCTCTTTGCAGGCCGCCGATCTGATCGATGAGGCCGGCGCGCAACGCCTGCCTGCCGGTCCATACTCGCCCTTGCGCAACGGCTTCAACCGACGCCTTGGGTAAAGCCCTCCCTGCGGCAACCTTGCTGACAAAATCTTGGTAGAAGTGTTCGGCGTGGTCCTGCAGCAAGCGTCGTTCATCGTCGCTGAGCGACAAATAATCAGATTGCAGGCCCGGGTGACGCCCTTGGGTAACCATTTCCTTGCTCACCCCCAAGCGGTCGTAAAGTCGTCGGAGCACGGCCTTACCCGCCACAACGCCAATCGAACCCGTGATCGTACCACCCTCGGCAAGCAACGGAGAACCCGTAACACCAACGTAGTAGCCGCCCGACGCAGCCACATCTCCAAAGGAAACGACGACTGGTTTGCGTTCGCGGATGCGTCGCAGCTCACGCCACAGAAGATCCGATGCGAGCCCCGAACCGCCGGGGCTGGCGACCCGCAGAACTACGGCAGCCACGTCGTCGCGCTCGCGCAGACTCACCAGATCGCGGGCAACCGAATCGAGCCCCGTAGCATTGGCACCATCCGGGCCAGTGATGCTCTCGCCCATTTTGATGGTGCCAACGATCTGAACGAGGCCGATCGTCGCAAGCTTCCGACTCAACATTTGCCGGCGTGCGGCTCGTTGGCGACGGTGGTAGTAGTCGCCAAATTCAATGAATGGGGCCTCCTCGAGCAGCTTGTGCAGTTCACTTTCCGCCTGATCTTCATACTGCAACGCATCGAGGAGACCGCTTTGGCGAGCCTGTTCGGCCAAAAAAGGACCGCTTTCCAGCAATTCCTTCGTCCGCCCGACATCCAAACTTCGTGATCCCGCCACAACCTCGACGATCTGTTCGAAGAGGTCGCCGAGGAGGCTCTCCATCATTTCGCGGTGCGCCGGTGACATGTCGGAGCGCGTGAACGACTCCGCCGCCGACTTGTACTTGCCAAGCTGCACAACTTCCGCATCGACGCCGATCTTGTCCAACGCCTCGGCAAAAAAGGTAGCCTCCGAAGACAGACCGCTGACCTCGAGCGTGCCTGACGGAGCCAGAATCACTTTTTCGGCGACCGAAGCCAACAAGTACTCGTGCAGCCCCGCTTGTGGCGAATAGATCCAGACGCGTTTGCCGGCGTCGCGCAAGGCTTGCAGGGCGCGGCGGATCTCTTGCACCTTTGCCCAACCGATCTGCAGATCGCTACAGCGTATGAACACGCCGCGCACACGTTCGTCGTCGCGAGCCCAGCGCAGACCCGTCAACAACGCCAGGTACTCTTCACGGTGATGCCCGGAAATCCACGGCAAGCGGAATGAAGCAGCGTGTTCGGGAAAGTCACCGGAGAGTTGCAGCTTCAGTATGCCGTACGCAGGTCGTCGCCCCAGAATGCGCAGTACCAGCTCGGACAGATGCCAATATGCGAGTCGGAGTCCGCGAACGAGGCTGCGCAGCATGCGTCGTTCTTAGCACCCGAACGGTGCCGCACAAATGAGCAAAGGGCGCGCAGCCGTGCTTAGACCTATCGAGCTTGCGCCTTGCGCTTCGGTGGTTCGATCACCTCGTGGATCGGCTGCTTCAGGACCACCACCTTCGCTCGAACATGCTCGTTGCGCAGCTCGATTTCGCGGTTCTTCCACGCGATCAGACCGCGTCGCAGGTACTGCGCGTTGATCTGGAGCAGGTCGCAGACGTTCTCAAACGAAAACGGCCAGCTGCGGTCGTCGGAGGAAATCCACTGTTCAGCATCTCTGAACAGTTGTTGCGCCTTCCGGTCGCGAGATCGGCAGCAGAGTATCCGGCTGCAACAGGTGTTTGAAGTTATCGCTTACGACGTCTGCCATCGATATCGAACTCCTCAGGACGACGGCCGGTTAGACGGACGCCTCAACGGCCTTATTCACGGCGATTGACGGGTTTACATCAGCGAGAGTCATCCCAGAAAAATACTCGAGAACGCGTCGCTGTCCCTCTAGCCATACGCGCTGCATGTTGCAGCTTGAAACGACCGAACAATCTCGTTGTTCGGTTACACATACGTTGAGAGAAATGGGCCCTTCGACCGCCTCGATAACCTCACGAAAGCTAACCTGCGAGGCGGGGCGGCTAAGCCGATAGCCGCCGTGCGCGCCGCGATGGGAGATGACGATTCCAGCACGAATCAGGTCCTTGATGATCTTCTCCAAAAATTTCTTCGGTACCCGCCGCCGAGCGGCAATCTCGCTCACAGGGGCCGGATGATCCCCAGGCTGTGCCGCCAGATAGATGAGTGCACGCAGCGCGTAGTCGACCTTGCGGCTGACTTGCATCATGACGCAATCTCCCTTGTCGAACTCGATATGATCATTCCTGGTTGTCCCTGTATTCCTCCAGCCACGCCATCTGGATCGCCTCCAACTTCTTCTCGTTCGAATCCTTCGGGTTGTCTTCGAAGTCGCTCAGCTCGCCAATCCAGCGTAACAAGTCGGTGAAGCGCACTTTCAGCGGATCGATTTCCGGGTGCGCCTCGTAGAGGGAAATCCCGATCTCCTCGATATCCGACCATTTCAGCCCCATGGTCTTCTCCCGTTCTCAAGCCAGGTCCTCAATGCTCTTATTCTCCAACGCTTCTTTGATGGCCGATTCCATGATCCGATGTGCCAGCGGTTCGGTAACTTTCTTGAGCTCGTCGGTGAGATCGCGAACACGATTGTAGTCGCTGCCGAGCGTCGCCGCTTCGAGCTCTTGCATCGCCGTCCGAATCGCGGTGCGCTCCTGCTCGGAGAGCGCGACCTTCTCCATCTGTTTGCGAGTCGCGCGTAGAATTGTGTCGGCGTCATTCCGCGCCTCGATGATCAACCGTTCCGATACGTCTTCTTCGGCATGATCGAAGGATTCCTCGAGCATGCGTTCGACCTCTTCGTCCGTAAGGCCGTAGGACGGTTTGACTTCAACCGACTGTTCACGGCCGGTTTTCTTGTCGCGCGCGGATACGCTCAAGATCCCATTTGCGTCGATGATGAACGTAACCTCGATCCGCGGCATCCCGGCCGGCTGGGGCTCCAGACCGCGCAACTTGAAGCGCGCCAGGCTGCGGTTGTCCTTCACCAGCTCACGCTCTCCTTGCAACACGTGGAAGTCTACGCTCGTTTGGTTGTCGATAAAGGTTGTGAACTCCTGCCGAACCGTCGCCGGGATCGTAGTATTGCGATCAATGATCCGCTCCATCACCCCACCGACCGTTTCGATGCCCAGGGAAAGCGGTACGACATCGAGAAGAAGGACATCCTTGTTGGCACCGGACAGAACCGACGCTTGCACGGCTGCCCCGAGGGCGACGACTTCGTCCGGATTCAGATCCGTATGTGGCTTCTTGCCGAAGACTTCCTCGACACGCTGACGCACCAGCGGCATTCGCGTCGACCCTCCGACGAGCACCACCTCGTCGAGATCCTGCGATTTCAATCCAGCGTCCTTCAAAGCCTGCTGGCAGGGTCCCATCGTACGCTCAACGATCGGGCGTACCGTGTCTTCGAGCTCGGCTCGACTGAGGGAACGCTGCACCTGAAAAGCTCCCGATTTGAGCTCGAAATCGGTGGCTGCACTGCTCGTGAGCCGAATCTTTGCCGCCTCGGCAGCGGCGATCGCCGTCTGCACAACGTCGGGGTCCTTCCGCAAAGTTTCAGGAACGTTGTCGAGCAAGAGTTGCGCGACACACCGATCGATGTCATCGCCTCCGAGGCGTGTATCGCCATTGGTGGACAACACCTCGAAAATCCCCTCGTGCAGCTTCAGGATGGAGATGTCGAACGTACCACCCCCCAGGTCGTAGACTGCGATGTGTCCCTGCTTGCTCTTGTCGAGTCCGTACGCCAGCGACGCGGCGGTCGGCTCGTTGACCAGGCGCAGCACTTCAAGGCCGGCGATGCGGCCGGCATCTCGTGTCGCTTGTCGCTGACTGTCGTTGAAATATGCCGGTACGGTGACCACGACGTGGTGGACAGACTCTCCCATGGCGCGCTCGACGCGTCGCTTGAGCTCGTTGAGAATGATCGCCGAGATTTCG
>JACQEN010000099.1 GCA_016200585.1 Deltaproteobacteria bacterium | reverse complement strand
CTACCACGGTCCGTCGATTGAACGGGCTCGCCAGTTGGCCGAAGAAGCCGGCGTCGGTGATCGCATCACCTTCGAGGTCGCGTCGGCCAAAGCCTTCCCTTCGAACAACTACGACCTGGTGACGTTCTTCGACTGCCTGCACGACATGGGCGATCCGGTTGGAGCAGCGCGCCACGTTCTATCGACACTCGCTCCCGACGCTACGTGGATGGTCGTCGAACCTTTTGCCAACGATCGCGTCGAGGACAATCTCAATCTGGTTGGACGCATCTTCTACTCCGCCTCGACGATGATCTGCACGCCGGCTTCGCTGTCGCAAGAGGTTGGCCTCGGTCTCGGCGCTCAGGCCGGCGAAGCGCGATTGAAAGAGGTCATCACCCAGGGCGGCTTCACACGCTTCCGCCGCGCCACGCAGACGCCGTTCAATCTGGTGTTCGAAGCCCGGCCTTAGTCTGGGTCGGTTCGTCGGGTGCTAGCCACAGCCAAAGCCTTCGATTAGTCTGCCGGCCGTGCCGACGGCTCTGGACAATCTGATCAAGCTCCTCGATCTGGAGGAGCTCGAGGTCAACATTTTCCGCGGTGTTAGCCCGAAGGAGGAGCGGCAGCGGGTCTTCGGTGGACAAGTCGCCGCTCAGGCCCTGGTGGCAGCGACTCGAACCATCGAATTCGGCCACGTTCACTCCTTGCATTGCTACTTCCTGCGCCCCGGTGATCCCAGAAGGCCGATCCTCTACGAGGTCGACCGTATTCGCGATGGGCGTTCGTTCATCACCCGCCGCGTCGTCGCCATTCAGCATGGCCGAGCGATCTTCAACCTCGATGCGTCGTTCCATAAGGACGAGCCCGGGCTCGAGTACCACGCGCCGATGCCGAAGGTCCCGGCCCCCGAAGAATTGCCGACCTTCGCCGAACGCGTCGCGCCCTTCCGCGAGCAACTCGGCGATTGGGTCGACCGCGAGCGACCGATCGACATCCGCCTCTGCGATCCGATGAACCGTCCGCCCGAACAGTGGCGCGAGCCGCAAGCCCAGGCCTGGCTGCGTACCAACGGCACGCTGCCCGACGATCCCATGCTGCACGCCTACATCCTCACCTATGCTTCCGACATGACGCTGCTCGATACGACAGTACGCCCGCACGGCTTGGTGTGGTCGCCCGATCGCAAGCTGATGATGGCCAGCCTCGACCACTGCATGTGGTTCCATCGCCGCTTCCGCGTCGACGACTGGTTGCTGTACTCGCAAATGACGCCGGCTTCGGCAGGCGGACGCGGCCTGGCCACCGGGGCGATCTACACACGCGACGGCAACCTCGTCGTGTCGGTGGCGCAGGAAGGGCTGATCCGCCAGCTGGAATAGCGGCTCGGGATACTATGAGCGACGATTCATCTGCAAAGCGCGGCATGCAAGGTGTGGTAGCGGGAGCTACGCCGGACGAACGTGATCCGTCGACGTGGCCCGACGAGGCGTTTGCAGCCATCCAGCGCTGCCTCGACGATAGTCTAGCGCGCGCCGGCCAAGCGATACGCGACACCTTCGATCAGAGCACGCGACGCCCGAGCGCCCGCCAGTTCGTCGAGCTCTGGAGAAGCTGCCGTCTCAAGGCCATGGCGACCACCGGCGCCGGCGGCACGCCGCACATTGCGCCGGTACATGCCGAGTTCGTCAACGGGCATCTGCGCTCGACGATCTACGACAACGCCGTCCGCCTGCTCGACATCCAGCGCAACCCCGAGGTCGCGTTCACCACATGGGGCGTAAACGGCGCTACCGCCATCGTCTACGGCCGGGCTCGAATTCTGCCTGACACATTGAAAGATACGCGCCCCGGCGCCACCGGGCGGACGCGGAAGACACTGACGCTGGAAATCGACTTGAAGCGTATCTATGCGATGAACGGTCGCGAACAATAGAGAAACTCGGCGAACGGAACGGCCATGACAGACAAGCACGCAGTCGACCCCAGTGAAACGATCCCCATCCGCCGTGACGAGGACTTCGACCACTCGAACCTCGTGGAGTATCTGCGCGGCAAGCTACCCGATTCCGAGCGCTCGCTGGAGGTGGTTCAGTTTGCCGGCGGGCACGCCAACCTCACCTATCTCCTGCGCTACGGCGAAACCGAGTACGTGCTGCGCCGCCCGCCTCTCGGGCCGGTGGCGCCCTCGTCGCACGACATGGGACGCGAGTATCGCTGCCTGTCGGTGTTGTACAAAGGTTATCCGCTAGCGCCGCGGGCCTTCTTGTTCTGCGAAGATCCGGCCGTGATCGGCGCACCGTTCTTCGTCATGGAACGGCGGCGCGGTATCGTTGTGCGACGCACCATCCCGGCCGAATGGGGTGGCGGCAACGACCCCGCCGTCAACCGCCGGATCAGCGAGGTATTGATCGACGCGCTCGCCGACCTGCACGCCGTCGAGCCGCGCTCGGTGGGCCTCGAAACGATCGGTAAGCCCGACGGCTTCCTGCAGCGTCAGATCGACGGCTGGTACGGCCGCTTCGAGCGCGCCCGCACCAAGGACATGCCGATCGCCGGCGAAATGCGCGCCTGGCTGAGCGACAATCTGCCGCCGTCACCAAAGCCGACCTTACTGCACAACGACTGGCGGCTCGACAACATGATGCTCGCGGCGGACGATCCGGGGCGTTGCGTTGCGGTGTTCGACTGGGACATGTGCACGCTCGGCGATCCTTTCGCCGATCTCGGCACGTTGCTATCGGCATGGATCGAAGCCAAGGAAGCACCGCCGGGCAGCACCCCCGCAGCGGTCGGCATGCCGTCAAACACGCCGGGCTTCATGACCCGCGCCGAGGCCGTCGAGCACTACGGCAAACGCCACGGCATCGACGTCAGCAACGTGCCCTACTACTACGTCTTCGGCCTCTTCAAGATCGCCGTCGTCCTGCAGCAGATCTACTACCGCTTCCACGCCGGTCAAACGCAAGACGAGCGCTTCCGCAACTTCGAGCAGAGCGCCGAAATGCTCTTCTGGCGCGCCAAGGAAGCGAGCCAGACGTTGAGCTTGTGATCGTCTGTTCGAGGTTTTCTGGACGTTGCTCTGGGCACGTCCGCACGTCCGATCGCGGAGCTTACGTCGTCCTCCGCTGACCTGGAGGGGGGGCAAAATGCAAACGCAGCCCGTAATCTGACAAAAGATTTCACCGCAAAGGCGCGAAGACGCAGAGAAGAGAAGGCTCAGGGTGTGAAATGGCCGGAAACGGAGAGCTCATTTTCAATGGGCTTTGATTTGCCACACTCGGTGGTTTGGCGAGCTGCATTCTCGGCGCCTCGGCGCCTCCGCGGTGAGGTTTTTATGTCACTTCAAGGCTAAGTCAACAGATCGCGCAGCCGTGCGAGGAAGGCGCGCAAGTCGGCAGGGCCTTCGGTGGCGGCACGATGCACGCGCTCCATGTCCAGGCCTTCGTAGGCGTGCGCCACCAGATTCCGGAAGCCGGCAGCTTGAGCCAGCCGCTGCGCCAGGTCGCTTTCGAGAAAACCGGCATCGGCGAGCCGACGGAAAGCGTCGCCGTAGCTCTCTGGCGTGCCCAAGTTGAAGTGCAGGCAAGCGGACAGCCCAAGGTCGATGACGATCTGCACTGCCTGCCACAGGTGCAGGATGACCGTATCTGACGCGTCGCTCGTCGCCACGAGATCGGCGGGAACCCGCGGCAAACGCTCCGCCACGCGGGCCAGGTGCCGCTCCACGGTCGCTGCCCGCTCGGCGAGCACTGGACGATCAAGCGCGCCCATCAACCCAGGCGATCGAGAAGAGCTTCGTACGCGGGACGTAGCACGGGCTCGGCGTCATACCAGAAGCGCGCGGCCTCGAAGCGAAAGCGGTTGAAACTTCCAGGCCGTGCTTCGTACACCAGCACACCGTCGCGCGCCGCGCGGAAGCGCAGAAGGCCGCTCGCCCGCGCCAGGTCCACGAGGTCCAGACGCTCACTGCCGACAACTTCGGCCAGTGCCGCCATGAGGGCCAACGGATCCAGTAAGCCGTCGGCCAGGAAGCCGAAGTCCCAGTCGGCATGTGCCGACGCTTCGCCGCGCGCGCGCGATCCGAACAGCACGAGCAGTGTGAGGCCACCCTGCCGGGCCGCGGCCGTGTGCAAAGCCCCGAGTGGACTAGCCTTGGATGCGTGCACGAATGCATCCTACTCCGATTGGGAGCCAGGAGGAAACCCCGTTGGGGGACTTGGGAACACTGCGCACGTTCGAATTCTACATCGGTGCCAAGACATAACTACCTCAAGGTCTCACGGAACCTCACGGCCTCAAGGCGCCACAACCTCATTCCCGTTTCATCGCCCACGATCTATACGTCAGCCATGCTCATCCGCGACCTCACTACCCCGGCCTTGTTGGTCGACGCCGCCGACCTCGAGCACAACCTGGCAACCATGTCTGCTGCCCTTCCCGGCCCGCGCTTGCGACCGCATGTGAAGGCGCACAAGTGTACGGCGCTTGCCAAGCGCCAGGCGGCTCATGGTCACCGTACCTTCACTTGCGCCACCATCCGCGAGATGGAGGGCATGGCTGGGGTTGGCCTGGGAGATGATTTGTTGTTGGCGAACGAGGTGGTCGACGCGACCCGTCTCGGCCGCATCCGCAACGCTCGCATTACCGTGGCCGTCGATTCCGAAGCCACCATCGACGCGGCAGCGCGTGGCGGCGTGCGTGAAGTGCTCATCGACGTAAACGTCGGCTTGCCGCGCTGTGGCTGCGCAACCGAAGACGCCGGCCGTCTGGCTGATCTCGCTCGCCGCAAAGGACTCAACGTGCGCGGCGTCATGGGCTACGAAGGACACGTCGTCGGCCTTGATCAACGATCCACTCGCACGCAACTCTGCGAGCAAAGCATGCAGCTGCTCCTACAAGCCCATGCTCTGGTGGGCGGCGACGTCGTCTCCGCCGGCGGCACCGGCACCTACGACTGCAACACCTGGGCGAACGAAATCCAAGCCGGATCGTACGCGCTGATGGACACGGCGTATGCCAAGCTCGACTTGCCCTTTCGCCGCGCCCTTTGTGTCCTGGCGACGGTGATCTCGGTGTCACCCGCTTACGCCGTCGCCGATTGCGGGCTCAAAGCGCTCGGCATGGATCACGGCAACCCGTCGGTCGACGGCGCCACCGTGCTCTTCTGCTCCGACGAGCACATCACCTTCGTCCCCGAGAGCCCTACCCACGTCGGCGACCGCATCCGCGTCTGGCCGGCGCACATCGATCCGACGGTGGCCTACCACGATCGCCTGCACATCGTTGAGGCTGAACGAATCGTCGACACGTGGCCCGTCGATCTGCGCGGCTGGTAGATTGCGAAAGCACTCCGCTGAGCGAGTCGACAGTACAAGTGTTTCGCTGCCATCAGAACTCGATGAAAAAGCCCTCGTCTTCCTTGCTCTCAACGTCTTCGAGCGTCACCCGCGCATTGGCATAGCCGGCGAAGGGGAAATACAGATACCCCGACAGCGCCTCGCCCGGTTTGAGATCCGCGTCCTTGGCGAGCTTCGCTTGCAACGTGTCGACGCTGGCCGGCGGCGCCTTGGCAGCGACCTCGGACCACGGCAGCGAGTGGACACGCGTCCGATCGGCGTGTTGCAGCACGACTTCCGCAACCTTGAAGCGATAGCGCCGCGGCGAATGATTGGTGATGCGAATGAACACCGGCATGATCCCCGTGCCACTCAAATCGATTCCCAGGTCCCCACCGGCAGCGCGTTCCGGAGACAGCAGCACGTCGACTCCGGTGCGCGACGGCTCACGCGCCGGTTTCTTGACCTCGGCCGCGGTATCGAAAGCTTCCTTGAACTGGTTTGCAAAGTTCAAGTCGTCGAGCATGCCGCTCTCGGCTTTTGCTTCCACCTCGGCACCGAGGCTCGTGCACAGCACCTGCACGAGGACCCGATGGACATTGCCGGTGGCAATCTCGCGCTCACCCTTCACCGAGCCCGGACCAGCCGCCGACGGCCGGGTGGTCTCCTTCACTTTGTAACCCATCTTCTGCACTGCCACGACGGCAAGGTTCTCGGCTTCCGTGCAGGTCATGCCCTTTTGTGCCAGCCGCACCTGGCGCGCGGCGCAACCAAACGTCGTCGACAAGAGCGACACGCACAGACCCAGCAACCAGCAGTGCCGTTGAAGGACGCTCAAGCGTTCTTCTCCAAGCGCATGTCTGAGCTCTCAGGCGGCAACGTATTTTCCAGATAGAACCGTGCCCGCACATCCAAGCGCAACTCCGCTTCGAAGAACGGGAAGATGCCGAGGATGGTCAGCTGGTGTTGGCGACTGGGACGCATCGAGCGCGGGTTGATTCGCACCGGGCAAGGGGTCGGACAGTTGTTGTCCACCACACCGTCGGCCGCACCACCAAGTGAATCCAGAAACTCCTGCGCGGCAACGGGGTCAGAGGGAAGCGTTCCCTTGAGCGCGCTGCAGCCAAGATCATCAGGATTATTCGCCGCCTCGGCGATCTGCTCGATGCCGTCGGTGAATCCGGTGTGCGAGCCGTTGATCAAGGTCAACAAGTATTTGGGCGGATTGGCGAACTGAAACTCGCGCACAGCGTTGGCCTGATAGTTGACGATGGCATCAATGTCGCCGTGCACCAGCAGGAGTGGGACCTTGCGGTCGCCGTAGAACGTCGAATTGAAGTTACAGCCCGGGCCGGCCATCGGCGCCGCGGCCTTGATCCGCGGGTCGTGCAGAGTTGGGTGAAACGCGGTCAGGATCGTCGTGCCACCGCCGAGCGACAACCCGGTAAGGCCGATGCGCTGTACGTCGATCGAGCCGTGGAAGCGTGAGGCCGGATCGCCGCTTGCGGCCTGCATTTGATCGATTAGGAACCTGACATCGCCAGGTTGGTTGGCGAGGTCGAGAACCGTCGGCTTCCCCGGCGCATTGGTGAATGTGAGCGGGTAGTCGGGCGAGATGACGACGTAGCCGTGACTCGCCAGATGACGCGCCAGGAAGGCTCCGCCGTGGCGGTTACTCATGAAACCATGGCTGTAGACGATCAACGGATACGCTTGTCCGGTCTGAGCGATCGCTGCGTCGCGAACATCGGCCAGCGGTGATGCCGGCGCGCCGCTGGCCGGGTACCAGATCTCCGTGACCAGCGTCCGGCTTGCGGCACCGCCGTAGGTTCCGTTGGCCATCGTCGGCCGCGATAGGTCGATAAACGTCTGCGTTGTCACACCGACGGCGTACGGCCCTGGCTGCTCGACTTCGGCGGTCGTCAGCGGCGCTAGCGCCGGGCCCGACTCGCCGTCGTTGCCGCAACCGCCAAGCAGCAAGAGCACCACGGCACCAGTGACCGAGATCGATTTACGCATCGGGCGGAAACGTAGTCGAGGCGGTGGAGAAAGGTCAATCACGACTTCACTCGCCCAAACTTTTTGTATATCCATCGCCCGGCGGCGTAGGTAACGAAAGCCATCGCCGCGCCGACGACCAAGCTAGCCGCGATTCCCATCCAGTCGCCGACCCCCGCCGTGGTCCTGATGCTGCCGGCCAACTTGAACACATCGTCGCTGCGCCAGCGCGCGACATCAAAGCCGTCGCCGGCCAACCAGACGGCGCGGCTGACGAGTATTGACCCCATTTCATAGTAGTCGCCGGTGAACGAAATGAACGGCGCGTACGCAATGGGCATCGATGCACCAAGGAGCAGGCATGCGCCGAGCTTCGATTGCCGCGGCAACGCCGCGGCACGCAGCAACGGCACACCGGGGAGGATGGTCAGAACGAAAGGCGCGGCGTCGGTGGCCAAGTAGATCAGGTCATTGTCATGGGTGTCGAATCCGGTGAGCTGCCCGGCATACTGCGAGCCCACCGCGACGAACGGAAACCAGCGCTGCAACCATACGGCCCCGTACATCGCGTCGATTTCCAGTCGTGTGACCGAACCGCCCGTACCCCAGCAGCCGAAGGCGTGCAGCAGCTCATGGATCGGCACATAGATCCACCAAGCCAGAGCGAACGCTCCGATGATGAGCAGCAGGTACCCGACGCGGAACGGTGACAGACAGTTATCGAGAGCCTTCAGATAGTCGTCGATCGGAGCGTAGAAGAAGCGGCGCACGCGGCGTTCCTAACCGGAATTGCGGCGCGATGGAATCGTGGCTCGTGACTCGTGGCTTGGGGCTCGGGGCTCGGGCTCGTTTCTGACATCGAAGAGTAGGAACTAGAAACAAGAAGCCAGGAACCCGGGGGACCCGGTTGCAGTCCCGCTGCTTCCGATGTAGCGGCTCAAGCTCGACTGCAGGAAAGGACCACCCATGAGCTACCAACAAATTCTATACGATGTCGCCGATCGTATCGCGACGGTCACCCTCAACCGGCCGGAGAAGTTGAACGCGTGGACGATGCGCATGAGCGCCGAGGTACGCCACGCGATGATCCGAGCCGACCGCGACGACGCGGTGCGCGTGATCATCATCACCGGCGCCGGCAAGGGATACTGCGCATCGCCGCGGTCAACGGCGTCGCCGCCGGATTGGGGCTCTCGTACATGTTGTACTACGACCTGCGCATCGCTTCCGATCGCGCCCGCTTCGGGACGGTCTTCTCGCGTCGCGGCCTGGTTGCCGAGCACGGCAGCTCGTGGTTGCTCCCCCGGCTTGTCGGGATGCACAACGCCTGCGATCTGCTGTTCTCCGGCCGCATCATCGACGCGCAAGAAGCGTTGGCCATGGGCCTGGTCAACCGTGTCGTCCCCCACGACGACCTGCTCGCCACAGCCCGGGATGTCGCAACCGAAATGGCAACGCTGTGCTCGCCGCGCTCGATCCGCATCATGAAGCGCCAGCTCTACGGCGACCTGTTCACCGACCTCGCCCACGCAATCCATGAAGCCGATCGTGAAATGGTCGCCAGCTTCACCGCCGAAGATTTCAAAGAAGGCGTGGCGTCGTTCGTGCAGAGACGGAAGCCGGAGTTTCGTGGGAAGTGAGTGGAGAGTTTCTAGTCCACACGCCCCTCCCATCCGCTCACTCCCCCACGCCTTCGAGCTGCGCCACAATCTCATAGTACATCCGCACCGCGGCGCGCAGGTCGTCGAGCCGAACGTGCTCGTCGATGCCGTGCATCGTTGCCATCTCTTCCTCGGTCAGTACGAAGGGATTGAAGCCGTAGGCGTGATCGCCGCGTTGACGGAAGTAGGCTGAGTCGGTCACGCCGCTCGACATCAACGGCGCCACGATGCTGCCGGGATGGTGTCGGCTGGTGACCTGTCGCACAGCCTTCATCAGCTCCGGATCTTCCGGCGATTCGTTCGGCGTTCCGGTCTGCGTCAGCTCGATGTCGACCCGCGTGTCGCCGACGACTCGCGTCAGCTCGGCTTTGAGCCCATCGGGGCTATCGCCCGGAACGATGCGACAGTCGAGCGTAGCGTCGACCTGAGCCGGGATGACGTTGGTCTTGTATCCGCCGTGGACCCCGGTCAGAGAGATGGTGGTCCGCAACAGTGAGTTGACCAGCGGCCGCTCCGTCAAGCGCGACTTGAACAAGCCGAGCACCAGCGAGCTGTCGAGGTGGCGCATGACGAAGGAGTTGGGAAACGACGATTCGTCGGCGAGCGCCGCAAACAACGAAACGACGGTCTGCGACGGCCGCAGGGGAGTTTCGTAGCGACTGATGCGATCGAGGGCGCGCGACATCGTCGTCACGGCATTGTCTTCAATCGGCACCGACGCATGGCCGGCGCGGCCGTGCGCCGTCAGCTTGACCCACACCGCGCCCTTCTCGGCGGTCTGCACGAAGAAGATGACCTGCCCGGGCTGCAGGACACCACGTGTGCCGTTGCCGCCCTCGTTGAGCACCATGCGGACCTTGCCGAAGACATCGGGGTAGTGTTCGAGCATGCCCTTCATGCCGCGCCCGGCCTCTTCTTCATCGGGCTCGATCAGGAGGAGCACATCGTCGTTCGGGACCACTCCTGCGCGACGCATGAGCACCAGCGTCATCAGCTGAAGAATACCCAGGCCCTTGGTGTCGAGCGTACCGCGACCATAGAGCGACTCATTGCGGACGATGCCGTCGAACGGCGGCTGATGCCATTCTTCTTTGATGGCCGGTACGACGTCGGAATGACTCATCAAGACGAGACTGCGGCCGCTGCGGCCGGGAAGGCGTGCCAGCAGCGACTGCCGCTTCCGGTCGTTCATCGGATCGTAGAGGCGGACCTCGATCCCTTCTCGGCTCAGCCAGTCGCGCAGAAGGTCGGCGGCCGGCGTCTCGTTCCCCGGAGGGTTGGTGGTGTCGACGCGCACGTACGCCTGCAACTTGTCGATCGCTTCATCGCCTGCCCGTTGCCAGTCGACGGCAAACGCACCCGTCGCACCGACCGCCACGACGGCCAAGATCAACGCTGCACCACGCATCACACCTCCTCAAAGGTTTCGCCGGCATGGCATTGTGTTAAGGGAGATGTCAACGCCGTTGGTGAAGGATTCCCATGTTCATACCGCTGAGCGACGCGCCCAACCCCAAAGGGATCCCCTTCGTAAACTACGCCCTGATCCTGGCAAACGTGGCGGTCTACCTGCTGGTGTCGCTACCGCTCAGTATGACTCCTGCCGATCCGGGCGATCCGGCTCTGCAGGAGTACCTGCAAGTGCTGACGCGCGATTTGCCGTCGCACATCGGCGTGCGCCAGATCCTGGCACAGATATCACAGTACGATCTGTTCGTCTTCGAATACGGCTTCCGGCCGGCCGCTCCAAACCTGGAGGCACTGTTTCTGTCGCTCTTCCTGCACGCCGGTTTTCTGCACCTGTTCGGCAATATGTTGTTCCTGTGGATCTACGGCGACAACATCGAGATCCGTTTGGGCAGGTGGCGCTATCTGATCGCCTATTTGTCGACCGGCGTCGCCGCCACACTCTTTCATGCGGTCGTCTTCCGCACTTCCATGCTGCCGCTGGTTGGCGCTTCGGGCGCCATCTCCGGCGTGCTGGGATTCTACTTCGTTTGGTTTCCGCGCAATCGCGTCCGCATGCTGATGTTCTTTTTTCCCTTCGTCATGCGGGTCATCGAGTTGCCGGCCCGGCTGGTGCTCGGCTTCTACATCCTGCTCGACAACCTCCTGCCCTTTCTCCTATCGACCGGCACCGGCGGCAGCGGCGTCGCCTTCGGGGCGCACATCGGTGGCTTCTTTGCGGGGCTGATCGCGGCACGATGGATCAATCATCGTCAGCTGATGGCGCCGGACGTCGCGCCGCCTGCCGCCGAACCAGCCGACCCGATCGTCCTCCCAGCCGATGCGGACCCCAGCTCTGCCATCAAGCAAGCAATTGCTTACGGAGACATGCTGTCCGCAGCGCGGGCGTATCTCGCTCTCGACCCGCGCGCCAGCCGCTATCTTCTCGAAGCGCCCGAGCTGCTGCAGCTGGCCAACTGGCTAGCATCCCAGTACCAGGGGCGGGCCGCTCT
This sequence comes from Deltaproteobacteria bacterium, assembly GCA_016200585.1. Lineage (GTDB taxonomy): Bacteria > Desulfobacterota > Binatia > HRBIN30 > HRBIN30 > JACQEN01. The sequence goes on along the minus strand of JACQEN010000099.1, from coordinate 13,650 downwards.
GGCAGTCTATCTACGACTCCTACGCGACTACCCGTCTGCACCCGCGGCCGCCGCGGCACACCTCGGCGCCGGCATCGTGCAACTCGAACAGCTCGGCGAGATCACGCCGGCCTTCCAGCATTTCGTCGACGCGCTCGACCTCAACCCTTCGCCGGACGTCGCCGCCGCCGCACGCGCGGCGTTGGACAAGATCGCGGCGCGGCAGAAGCGGCAGATCGGGCCGCGTTAGACTTCGACGACAGACGGACAGACAAGCGATCAAAAGGAGAGGCGCATTCTCTTCCGCCTCCCGTGCGTCCTCTGTTGTCTGCCCTCCGACATCTTCCCTGCGCACAGCCGCGCTCACTCGTCGCGCAAGGCCACAGCCGGCTCGAGGCGGGCACCGCGCAGCGCCGGCAGCAGGCTGGCAAATAGGCCCGCTCCAACCAAGACGACAAACGCCAGGAGAGCCAAGCCGGCGGAGAATTCAATCCGTGGCATGAGCAAATCGCTTCCGCCACGTAGGTCGTGCGCGATCTGCAAGCCGCGGATGACGCCGTAGCCCAACAGCATTCCGAAGGCACCCGCTCCGACGGTCACCATCGTCGTCTCGATCATCAGCTGCACGAACAAAGCCCGATGCGTGGCTCCCAGGGCTTTGCGAATGCCGATCTCGCGCGTGCGCTCGGCAACGGCGACGAGCATGATGTTCATCACCCCCACCGCCCCGGCGGCCAGAGTCAACACTCCACACGCCGCAAGGAAGATGGAGATCGCACTCAACATGCCGCTGATCAGCGCAATCGAATCGGCGACGTTGAAAAAGCTCACCGCCTCTTCGTCATGCGACGTGAAGCGGTGGTGCTGGCCGAGCAGCATCCGCGTACGCGAGATGGCCGCCGCTGCGTCCTCTCGCCGGCTCGGCTCGAAGAGCAGGAAGTCGACCTTATCGCTTTGCGTGAACAGCGTCTGCGCGACGCTGATCGGCAGCAGGACCTGTTCGTCGTCGCGCGGTCCCATGTTCATGAGCTGCTCGCCTTTGGCTTTCGACACTCCGACGACACGGAACGGGTGGCCGTCGAGTCGAACCTGGCGACCGAGGGCCGACTGACGCCCGAACAAGCGCTCCGCCACCTTCGCACCCAGGATCAGCACACGCCGTCGTTGTGCGACGTCGCCCGGGGTCAAGAAACGCCCCTCGCCGATCTGGTAGTTGCGGATCCGTCCCGCTTGCGGCCCGGTGCCGACGGCCCACACGACTTTGATGTGCCCGCCGCCCTTGAGTACGCGTGGTTGCGCCCAGAGCTCGGCTTCCGCATGGCTGATACGAGGCGACTCCGGCAAGCGCGGCGGATCGTCGCGATCAAGCTCGACGTTGCGTACCGAGCGCTCGCCTTCGCCGCGACGCGTCACCTTTCCCGGGAACACCCACACCGCGTTGCGGCCGATCACCGCCAGCTTCTCGCGGTAGTGCTCGCGATTCGCCTGGCCGATGGCGATCATGATGACGAACAATGCCACGCCCCAGACAATGCCCGAGGCGGTAAGCAGAAAACGCAGCCAATGGGCCCGTAGGTTGCGCAGCGCTTCGAGGCAGAGATCGACGAGCATCACTCCACCCGCAACGCCTCGGCCGGATCGATCGCCGCAGCGCGCCAAGCCGGCGCAACGCCCGAGAGCACGCCGACGAGCACCGTCACGACAAGCGCCAGCAGCGCCACCTGCGGCAGGATCACCGGCACCGGAACCAGCTCATGCGGAAGCGCACCGAGAATCAGGCAGCCGGACAGCCCCAACGCCAAGCCGGCGCAGCCGCCGACCAGAGTGATCACCAGGGTCTCGACGAGGAACTGTACCACCACGTCGCTCGGCTGTGCTCCGATCGCCAAGCGCAAACCGATTTCGCGCCGTCGCTCGTTCACCGACACCAACATCATGTTCATCACACCGATGCCACCGATGAACAGCGTCGTAACCCCCAAGACGACAAGGAAGCCGTTGAAGAAACGGAACACCGAGTCGAACGTCGACAAGATGTCTATCATGCTGATGATGAAAACCGCCTCCTCGTCGCCCGGCGAGACGTGCAGGCGCGCCGCCAGAATGCGCCGGGCCTCACGCTTCAAATCGGCGTTGAAGCGGCGCTCGCGCGGCCGGGAGACGATCAGATCCACCTGATCTCGCTGCCGCAACGTCTGTGCTGTGCTGACCGGAATCCAGATCTGCTCGTCGGTTTCGGTCCGGTTGCGGCTGAGCTGCGTGCCGACGCGGTTGAGCAAGCCGACGACCTCGAAGCGCCGGCCCTGAATCTCGACGAAATGGCCGACCACCGGACGCGGCCCGAACAAGCGCTGGCGCGCCGTCTGGCCGATTACCGCAACCCGCCGTTGGAAGCGCACATCGTCCAGGGAAATGAACCTACCCGAAGCCAGGCTCACGTCGCGCAGCTCGCGCATCTGCGGTTCCACACCGCGGACGTCGACGAGCCGGCTTTCGGCGCCATGGCGCGCCAGCAGGAAGTCGAGCACCTCGGCGCTGGCATATTCGACGTGACGCGCGCCGGCACGCAACGCTTCGACGTCGGCAATCTCGAAATGCAACATGCGGCGGTCGTCGGCCGGGGTCAGGTCTTCTCCGACGCGCCCCGGAAGGATGAACACCAGGTTCTTGCCGACCTTCTGCATGCCGGCATCGGTGGTGTGGTGCGCCCCGACTCCCCAACCGACCAGCAAGACCACCGACGCCGTCCCCCAGACGATGCCGAACATCGTCAGCAGCGCCCAGCGCCGATGCAGACGCATGGTGTCGAGGGCTTGGCGGATGGTTTCGAGTAACATCTTGCTCGTGGCTCGTGGCTGGTGGCTCGTGAATCGTGGCTCGTGGTTCGTCGCTCGTGGCTCGTGGTTGTCTACCTTAGCTGCTGAATCAGGCGCCGTAGCATTTTGCCTTCGTGATCGAGCTTCTCGAATAGCTTGCCTCCGTAAATCGCTTCCATCAATGACAACTCACAGCTTAGATCCACCTGAGTATCCAGCTCACCGCACGAACCGAGGGCGATGGAGAGGAACCGGCGGAATTCCCCTGTGTGCTGGCGGTTGAAGCCTTCGGCGATGTTTGACGGAACTGAAACCGCCGAACGACGCATCTGGCTGACCAATCCAAAGGTTTCGCGCTTAGGAAATTCAGCTGTCACCCGGTAGATGTCGAGCACGATCTCCTTGCCCAGTTTCCAAACAGCAAGGTCTCGGAAGCTTCGAATGATTGTCGGCATGACCGTGGTCCTCCTGGTATTGGTCGTCGCAAGAAACGCACCCGATCCTGCGGACCACCAGTCACCAGGCACGATCTGAGCACTCGTTCTGACAGCCAAGCTATCCGCTACGCGCTTCGTACTCATTGTGAGCACACGAGCCACGAACCACCAGCCACGAACCACAAATCAGCTTGCTGGGTGATCTCCGAACCTCGGATCTTTCGAAATTCCGGTCCGCCGCTGGTCGCTTTCCACCACCCCATCGCGCAGGCGCACGACGCGGCCGACGCGCTCGCCGATACGCGGGTCGTGGGTAACCAGAACTAGCGTCTGCCCGTCGTGGTGCAGAGCTTCGAACAGCTCGAGGATCGTCTCGCCGGTGGCGGAGTCGAGATTGCCGGTCGGCTCGTCGGCCAACAGAACCGCCGGCTGATTCACCAGCGCTCGGGCAATCGCAACGCGCTGGCGCTCGCCGCCCGACATCTCGTTGGGACGGTGCGCCGCGCGGCTGCCGAGCCCGACGCGGTCGAGCATCTCGACCGCTGCGCGCCGGCGTTCGCGCCGTGGCGTTCGCCGATAGAGCAACGGCAGCTCGACATTCTCTATGGCCGTCAGTCGCGGCAGCAGATTGAACGTCTGAAACACAAAGCCGATGCGTTGACCGCGCAGCAGCGCCAGACCGCCATCGTCGAGGCGGTCGACACGCTCTCCGGAAAACGTGTACGCACCGTCCGTCGGCCGCGACAGGCAACCGAGGATCTCCATGAGGGTGGTCTTGCCGGAGCCGGACGGCCCCATGATGCCCACATAGTCGCCGTCAAGAATGTCGAGGTCGATACCGTTGAGCGCCCGCACATCGACGCTACCCATGTGATAGACCTTGGTGACGCCGCGCAGGTGCAGAACCGCCATCGCACTCATTGAAGCGTGACCTCTTGTCCTTCGCTCAATCCGTCGACGACCTCGACCAGATCCTTGTTGGCGATACCGGTGCGCACCGAATGCCGTACCAAACGGGCCGGCGATGCGCGCTCCACACTTTCGACCACGAGGTTGTCACCTTCGTAGATCAGGGCGGCTTCCGGGATGAGCAACGCATCCTCGTGGACCTCCGTGACGATGTCGGCATCGGCCGACATGCGCGGGCGCAGGGCATCGATTCCTTCCACCACGGTCACCTCGACCTGAAAGGAGGTGACGTTGTTCTTGCGCTCGCCGATCGAGGCGATCTTACGAACCTTACCCGGGAACTGTCGATCGGCGTACGCTTCGGTTCGGATGTGCGCCGGCATGCCGACCTGCACGCGTGCAATCTCGTTCTCGTCGACGATCCCGAGCAAGTGCATCTGGCGCGTGTCGGCAATGATCATGAGCACCGTGCCGCCGGTCACCGACGCTACCGATGCCGCCGCCGCTCCGGGGTTGAGGTCGCGCGACAGAACGACGCCGTCGATGGGCGCGGTGATCGTCGCGTACGCCAGCTCTTGCGCGAGGCGCTCCAGAGTTGCACCGGCGCGTTCGCAACGCGCTTCGGCACGCGCCCGATCGGCACGTACGGCATCGAGAACGTCTTTCGCCTCGACGCCGCGTGAGTACAGCGTCTCGCGTCGCCGCAGCTCCAGCTCGGAATGGTCGCGCTCGACTTGGGCTTCGTGGACCACGGCGCGTGCTTCGCGCACCGCTGCTTCGAGGGTTTCACGATCGAGCTCGGCGACGACCTGGCCGGCGGTGACGCGGTCGCCGGCATCGACTAAGAATTTCTGGATGATGCCGCTGACGCGCGAGCGCACTTCGACAAGGTCTTCCGGTTCAATCGTGCCGGAGGCGACGACGAGGCGTTCGATCCTGCCGCGTTTGACCTTGGCCGTCGGCCCGATCTCCGGCTCGACATGTCGCCAACGCAGCACCAGCAGCGCGGCAAACGCCAAGAGGCCCAACAGCACGAGGACAATTCGTAAGCGCATTCACGAAGTCTCTACGCCATCTGCTTGACACCGAAGTCGGTGAATTACCAGGGACAGCGCACCGACTTCGAACGGCTGTTGGAAATTCGGGGAAGCAACGCCATGGAGCACGAAACACAGAACACTGAAACCTGATCAGTGACCAGTGTCCTATTCTCCGTCCCGGTCTAAGGTTTTGTATCCTGCAACACGACGCTGCCCGTCTGGCCGTTCGCTGTTCCGCTGCCGGGTCCGGCGCCGACGTTGGCCAGGGCGAAGCCGGTGGCGTCGTCGTAGTAAGCCGCAACCCGACCGCCGCCACCGCCGCCGGTTCCGTTGCCGCCGCCGGGAGAGTTGCCGCCTCGTGCGCGGATCGTGCCCGTGCCGCTGAGCGTGCCTGTAACCAGCTTGACACTCCCGCCGGCGCCACCGCCGGCGCAGCCGTTCGGTGAGTCGCCGCCGTCGGCTGCGAGCAGGCCGTTGAGCGCAACGCTGCCAGCAGTGATCCGCAGCACCCCACCGCCACTCACGCCGGTGCCACACGCCGCCGCCCCTCCGGCTCCCGGCTCGTTCGGATCGTTGGGGTCACCATAGGCCGACCCCGGGTTGTTTGGATTGCTTACGCTGCCGACGCCGCCGAGACCCCCGTGACTGCCACCGCTGCGTCCGGTACTGCCGCCAGTCGTCGTGTTGCCGATCGTACGTCCTTGACTCGACAGATTGTCCACCGACATCCCACCAAGAAAGCCGCGCCCGCTGGCGTCGATGCGGCTGGTGACATCGACGTTCAACGCCCCACTCACCTGCAGCACGAGACCGTAGGTCGAAATGCTCGTCGCGGCCGGGTGCGTCAGCCAGCCGACATTGGAGAGCTCAATCGCCGCCGCCGAAAGTCTACCGCGCCGATCAGGACGACTGGCATCGCCGTTGAGCACTTCCACCACCGCGTGCTGGCGCACGTCCAACTCCTGCACCGCAATCACGGCTTCGTACCGCTGCCCGAAGCTGGCAACGCTGCGCAAATCGCCATCCGCCGTATTCGTGGTGATACTGTTCTCATCGTTGGCGACGACGGTGAACGTCTTGTTCTGCGCCGTATTCGGATTGAGCTGCAATCCGATCAACTGACCGGGCACGAACTGAGCCTGACTGTCGATCAACTGGTGCGCACTCAGTGCCGTGCTCGTGCTGCCACCGAGAGAGTAGAGAGGAGTGACGGTCGACGGGTCGATGCCGTTGTTGTCGATGATCAGCGTGCCGAGTGTTTGATTTTGCGGGCGCACGTATACCGTGCCTTCGGCGCCATTCGCCGTCGCCACGCCGCCCAGAGCGGTTACCTTGGTCAGATCGAATCCGCCATTCGACGCGAAGACAACAGCAACACGTCCGCCGCCACCGCCGCCGGTGCCATAGCCACCACCCGGCGTACTCCCACCGTTGGCACGAATACCGCCGGCACCGCTCAACGCGCCGACGTCGAGCTTGACGCTGCCACCGGCCCCGCCACCGGAACAACCGTTGCCGGTGCTCGCTCCGTCGGCGACGATCTGACCGTCGACCTGCAGAGTATCGGCAGTGATGCGCACGACGCCGCCGCCGTTGTTGAAACCGGTAGCGCAAGCCGTCGCGCCGCCGCCACCCGGCGTCGTCGGATCGCGGAAGTCGCCGTACACCGGGGCCGGGATGTTGGGATCGTTGACCTGCCCGCGGCCACCGCGACCACCATGACTGCCACCGCTGCGCCCAGTGCTACCCGCCACGTTCCCAAAGGTCCTGCCGCTGCCGTCGGTATTGTCCGGCGTACTTCCACCCAGGAAACCGCGGCCGGTCACGTCGATGGCACTGGAAGCATCAATCATCAACGAACCGACCTGTATATCGAGCTCCGAAGTACCGCTCGCCGTCGTTCCGGGTTGCGTCAGGATCGCACCGTTCACCAGTTTGAGAGTTGCCGGATGGGTTGCGTTCACCGACACCCTCGCCGTGTCGACGGTCAAATGATCGTTCCCGAAACTTTCCGGCAACGGGGTTTCCCGCCCGCTGCCGCGAATCAACAGCTCGCCGAGGTCGCTCCGATGCTGCACGAAGATTGTTCCGGGGGCGCCCGACGTCGTTCCAACCCCCGCAACTGCGGCGACGTTCGCCGATGGCAAGGTATCCGTGGCGCCGTACAAGATGGCGATGCGCCCACCGCCACCGCCGCCGGTACCATTCCCGCCTCCGGGCGCGGCGCCGCCGTTGGCGTGAATCGAGCCGGCCCCACTCAAGCTGCCGACATCGAGTTTGATCGACCCACCCGCTCCGCCACCTCCGCACCCGGTGACGGAAGCTCCGCCGTCGGCGCTGATCGTACCGTTCACCGCGGCAGTACCGGCAACGATCCGCACGACACCGCCGCCGTTGTTGGTTCCGATCGAACATGCGGTTCCTCCGCCAGCCCCCGGCTCATCCGGATTGCGCGGGTCGCCGTAAATGGAGCCCGGATCATTCGGGTTGTTCACGCTACCGATTCCGCCGAGCCCGCCGTGGCTGCCGCCGCTGCGCCCCGTGCTGCCACCCGTGGTCGTATTGCCGAAGGTGCGCCCGGTGGTGCTGTTGTTGTCTCCTGCGTTGCCACCGAGAAAGCCTTGGCCACTGACATCGATCGTGCTGGTTGAATCGACAGCGACGGCCCCGATGACATTCAGATCCAGACCATAGATGGAGTGGCTGCTCGCGACCGGATGCGTCAACAGCGCCGTGTCGACGAGAGCGATATTCGCGGCCTGCAGATGTCCGCGCCGATCACTACGATTGGCGTCGCCGTCGACGATCTGAACCCGCGCGTGCTCGCGAACCTCCAGCCGATCGACGGCCAGAATTCCCGAATAGGGATTGCCGACCGCAGCGACGGAGCGCAAATCGCCATCGGCAGGATCGGTCAATATCGTGGTGATATCATTGGCAACGATGGTGAAGGTCTTGCCCTGAGCCGTATTCGGGTTGAGCTCGAGGCCGACCAGCTGCCCAGGTACGAACTGAGCGCTCGAATCGCTCAAGCGGTTCGGCGCAAGTGCCGTGCTGCCTTCGCCAGCCAGCGAGTACAATGGCGTCACCGCTCCGGGGTCATGGCCATTGGCGTCGATCACCAACATTCCCAAGGGTTGCGTCTGTTGTCGCAGATAGACCGTACCGCCGCCGCCGTTGACCGTAGCACTGCCGCCGATTGTAGTGACATGGGTGAAATCGAAGCCGCTGTTGCTCGCGTAGACAACGGCGATGCGGCCGCCACCGCCGCCGCCGGTACCGTTGCCGCCGCCCGGTGCGTCGCCGCCCTTGGCGCGCATGCTGCCCGATCCGTTGAGCGTACCGACGTCGACCTTGATGCTACCGCCGGCCCCACCCCCCGAGCAGCCACTGGCCGGAGTCACACCGTCGGCAACGATCGACCCGTCGAGCTGCAGCGCGTCCGCCGTGATGCGGATGACTCCGCCGCCGTTGTTGGTCCCGGGAAGGCAGGCCGTCGCACCGCCGCCTCCCGGCGTGTGCGGGTCACGGAAGTCGCCATAGACCGGAGCTGGAACGTTGGGATCATTGACGCTGCCCTGCCCACCCGGACCGCCATGACTGCCGCCGCTGCGACCCGTGCTGCCGGCGGCATTGGCGAACGTGCGGCCGGAGCCTGCGGAGTTGTCGCCCGACAGGCCGCCGAGCAGACCTCGCCCGGTGACGTCGATGGAGCTGGATGCGTCCACCGCGAGCGTACCGACTTGAATGTCAACCTCGGTCGCAGCGCTCGACGTTGCTCCCGGATGCGTCAACGTCGCGCCGTTCTTCAGCGTCAGCGTCGCCGGGCTGGTTTGAGAGACCGAAACGCGAGCCGCGTCGATGGTGACGTGATCGGTGGTAAGGCCCTCCGTGAGCGGAGTTTCGCGACCGGCGCCGCGAATCAATAGCTCGCCGAGCTCACCACGCTTTTGCACGAAAATGGTTCCCGCGGCGGCCGAGTATGTCCCGACCCCGGCAACCGCCGACACGTTTGCCGACGGCAGAGTGTTCGACGTACCGTAGATGATGGCGATGCGACCGCCACCACCTCCGCCTGTGCCATTTCCGCCACCAGGTGCGTTTCCGCCGTTGGCGTGAATGCTGCCCGAACCGGTCAGAGTACCGACATCAAGCTTGAGGCTGCCCCCGGCTCCACCGCCGGAGCAGCCGTTGCCCGTCGAAACGCCGTCGGCAACGATCGCGCCGTCGAGTTGTAGAGATCCTGCGGTGATTCGGACCACGCCACCACCGTTGTTGTTGCCGACGCCGCACGCCGTCGCGCCGCCGGCGCCCGGTTCATTCGGATCGCGCACATCGCCATATACCGCTGCCGTCAGGTTCGGCGGATTGCCGCTGCCAAGCGCGCCGACTCCCCCGTGGCTACCGCCGCTGCGCCCACTGCTGCCCCCATCGGTCGTATTGCCGTTCGTACGGCCGAGGGTCGAGGTGTTGTCGCCGGTCATGCCGCCGAGGTAACCGCGACCGCTGACGTCGATGCGACTCTGCGTGTCGATCTGCAACGAGTCGAATTCGAGCTCGAGGCGAGTCGCGTGCGCCCCGGAGCTGGTGGGATGCGTCAGCACCGCCCCGTTGGTCAGTCGTAGCGCATGGAGGTGCAAACGTCCGTCGAGAACTACCGTCCGCCCGCTCACGACGAGATCGCTGGCCGCGTCGTTTGGATTCGTAGGATCGAGCCCGAGAGCCACCTCGGCTCCGTCACCGATGCCGTCACCGTCGGTGTCGGGATTGCGGGGGTCGGTGCGGAACCCATCGTGTCCAGGCAGCGCTTCCTCGCCATCGGTGATTCCGTCGCCGTCGGTGTCTTCGAGCCCGTCAAGAATTCCGTCGCCATCGCTGTCCGGATTCTGCGGGTTCGTCCCGAGGATGACTTCGCCGCAATTGGACAAACCGTCGCCGTCGGAATCTTCATCGCCATCCGGAACTCCGTTGTTGTTGCTGTCACGCCTGTCGGGGTTGAGCCCCAGCAACACCTCGAGCGCGTCGGGGATGCAGTCGAAGTCGCGATCACTGCCAATATCGTAGGTCGCGAATGTCCACGTCATCGGAGCGGCGAGCGGATTGCCCGCGAGGTCGGTGACAGTTGCCGGGATGGTCGCGCGGTAGTGCCCCGGCGGCAAGCCGCCGTCGAAGGTGAGGACGTAACCCAGCACCTCATCGTGGAACTGGTGGGTAGCCGGAGTGATCGTGCGGTCGTCGGCCGTACCGAACTGGCCATCCGCACCGGCTTCGGTGAGCTGCAGAGACAGCGTGTTCAAGCTCAGCGCCTCACTGAAGTATGCCGCGACGGTGTTGAGCGTTCCGGTGATCGCGCCGGCCGGTGGTGAGACCGAAAGAATACGCGGCGGTCGCGCGTCGGCGACCAGCTGCACCTGGGTGAGCGGCGTGAGGGTACTGTTTCCACCGGTGTCGGTGGCGCGAGCCTGGATCGTAAAGCTGCTCTTCTGCGCCCGCGCCGGAGTTACGAAGCGATACTCGAACGGGAAGTCGCCATCCGTCGCCACCTTCGCGCCGTCGACGTAGAACTCGACGTTGCGCACCTGAACGTCGTCCGTCACGTCGGCGCTGAGGCGTATGATTTGATTCTCCTCGGCTTCACCGGAGGCAAAGTTGGAGCGTAGCGAGATCGTCGGGGCACGACCGGCAGTGTCGTACGGCAAGTAGTTGATCACTTCCAAGCCGGACTCGCTGTCGGCGGTGTACGCCAGGCCGTCGAAGATGGAAACGGCGCGAGCCAAGCCGGGAGTCGTAAACGACGTGAGGGAGCGCGTCGGATCGCTCGCTGTACGCAGGTCATAGAGCCACACGTCGTGCGCGCCGTCCGCAGAGAAGATGGCGCTGGCGGCAAGGACACCGAGCCAGGAGCCGTTGGCGACAACCTGTTTGAAACCGCGCGGACCGGTCGGCGTAAGTGCAGCGACGCGCACAATGCTCGCCGGGTCGGAAACATTGTAGACCTCGAATCCGAGAAAGGTCGTGGCGTAGGCAAGTCCGCCGCCCACGAACAAGCGCTTGCGCTGGGTAACACCGTCGGGTCCGGTCGAATCGACCGTCGTCCGACCGAGCGGCTGCAGTAAACCGGCGTCAACCGAGTAGAGCCGCAGCTCACCGAGCATCAACGCGTAGAGTACGTCCCCTTCGATGCGTACGTCCTGCACAGCGCCGCCGGTGCTCACCCTCGCCAGGATACCGCCGGTCAGCATATCGATGGCGTAGAGACTGCCGCCATCGGTGCCGACGTAGGCGATATTGGCAGCAACCGCGACCGCAACCGCCGGGTCGGCGGCACCGAGTACCACCTGACGCGAGATGCGTGCCGCCGGCGGATCGGTGATATCGACGACGGCCAGACCCGAAGCGCCGTCGGCGACTGCGAGGCGCAGGTCGCCGCAGGCAACGCGTCGCGCGTTGCCGGGCGTGTCGACTTGCGCCACGACCACCGGGTCCATGCCGTTGAAGACGTTGAACACGGTAACCCCACGATCGGCGTCGGCGACGGCCGCAGCGTCGTCGAAGGCGCACACGTCGACCGCCGTACCGGGAGTATCGGCGGTCGAAATGATACCGGTTCTGGCCGGGAGTCCGTCGAGCGGATCCGTACCCTGCTGTTTCTCGACTCCGTCGCGCACGCCGTCGTGATCCGTATCGGGATCCGTCGGGTTGGTGCCGACGATGAGCTCACTGACTGCTCCGAGCAGATCGCCGTCGACGTCTGGCGAGGTGTCGGGGCTCAGCGCAAACGGCGCAACCTGCACGATCGTCCCGGCGGGTCCGGTTTCGAAGCTGACGTCGCCGATGTTCAGCGTCGCCGTTTCGAGCACACGAATGCGATAGTGCGTGTTCGCCGCAAGAATCAACGCATCGAAGGCGATGCCGTCGCGGCCGGTCGAACCGCGCAGCTCGACCTGGTCGCTATCGAGATTCTCGACGGCGAAGCAAAGGCGGCCTTTCGGGATGATACCGCCAGTCGCCAGCACGCCAGGGCGGCTGCCGTGCCAGCCGGGCGCCGGCACGCCGACACCGGAGTCGGTGCAGACGAGCTTGCCGTCGCTGGTGACGTGCATGGGCCCCGCCATCTCGAAACGGCCGGTGTCGTGGTTGAAGCTCCACAACGCGCTTTGCGCTCCGGCGGCGAGAGGCAGCCCGGTCTCGGGTAGCGGCAAATTCGGGAAGCAGATCGGTGCGGGCGTATCGAAGTTGGTGCCGAAGTCGGACTGCACGGTGATGACGATGGGGAACTGCAAACCCAGGGGCGGTCGGCTCGGCAAACGATCGGTCGGCACCGGGGCGATGCCGATCTTCGGGTTCGGCACGCCGCTTTCGCTGTACAACGAGCCTGGTGGTACCATGAGCGTAGTTCCCGCGAGCTCGGGATGTTGGGCGAGCACAGACGGGGCAAAGTCGACGGCGGTCGTTTCCGTCGGGCTGATGTCGCGCAATGTTCCCGACGGGACCAACGGCAGGAAAATATCGCCGATGTTGGTTTCCTGACCGGCGATCGACTCCCACGCCTTACCGACGAACGGATAATAGGCACCTGCAGGAACACTATCGGTCGAGGTGCGACCGTCGATGGTGACGAAGAAACGGCCGGCCGGCGCCGGATCAAGACGGAAGTCGCCCATCGCATCGGTGACGGCGCGCATCGTCTGCTCGGCACCATCGACGCTGATCGTCACACCTGCGAGTGGCCGATTCACCGATCCGCCGCCGGGCGCGGACGCCAACTCGGAGGCGAAGACGCGGCCAAACACTACGGTATTGGGAATGCTTGCAACGCCCACGGTGTCGAAGTCGAATGTCGTCGCTCCGCCGGGGACACCATCGCCGTCCGCATCGACACGGCGCCCCGCCGCATCGCGCAGCTGGTTGCCGTCGACGGTGACGCGAACGCGCGCACTCGGCGGCAGAAAAGGATGCGCGTAGAAAAGAGTGACGGTCTTGCGGTCGACGGAAAGATGAATCGAATCGCCGAAGCGCTGGCCACCGAAGCTGGCGAAGATGGCATTCATGGTGACCGACCCGGCATCGAGCGCGCCGCTGAAATGCAGCACCGTCTCACGGTTCAAGGCCACGACGCCCTCGCCGGAGGTTGGCGACGTGCCGAGCAGAACGACGAACGCCGGGGTATTCGTCGGCGTCGGAGAAGGTGTCCGAGTTCGCGACTGCGTCGGCGATGCACTCGCGGTCGCGGTGAACGTCGATGTTGTCGTCGCTGTGCGCGTCGCACTCGGAGGAAACGTTGCCGTGAAGGAGGGGGTCGCTGCAACCGGACAACCCCCCAGAGCATTGTTTACGGCCCTGAGGATCTCGTCGATGGTGACCGCTCCATCGTCATTGCTGTCGAGCGAAGCACAGACGCTCAACGGCTGAACTTCGAGCGCGATGTTTACACCGCGAATCAATTCATCGACCGTCACCTCGCCGTCG
>JACQEN010000098.1 GCA_016200585.1 Deltaproteobacteria bacterium | reverse complement strand
CGAGGACGACGCCGACGGTGAAGGCAGACGTGGTTGCCAGACCGGACCCTCGTACCCCCAGCGCCGGAAAACCCAGCTTGCCGAAGATCAGCACGTAATTGGCCGCGACGTTGACGACGTTGACGATGACGCCGATGAACAGCGGGGTGCGCGTGTCGCCGGCGCCGCGCAGCGCCGATCCAATCACGAACATGACCGCCGACTGCGGAATCGACAGCATGACGCAACGGACGAATCCTTGTCCCAGCTCGACGACCGGCGCGTCGATGCCGAATAGCGCGACGATCTGCGGCGCGAAGATTTCGACGGGAACGACACACAGCAGTGACAGCACAAAGGCGGTCATGATCGATTGCCCCAATACGATCTCCGCCTCGCCGCGTTGGCGCGCCCCGATGTGGCGCGCGACCAGAGCCAGCGTGCCGGTGCCGACGGCGGTCATGGCAACACTGACGCTCGACAGGATCTGCGCCCCGACGCCGACGGCGGCGACGGACTGAGCGCCGAGCCGTCCGACCATCAACGTGTCAATGAGCCCGACGAGCGACTCGAGCAGAAAGGTGATGATGACCGGCCAGGCAAGCGACCAGATGGTACGCAACAGATCGCTGCGTTGGACGGTTACCGCCGACGGCGCGTTTGCGGCATATGAAAACGGGTCACCCTCCATCACGACGTTGGCGAGGGTCGACGCCCGACGCTGCTAAGTCAAGGTCGCGGTCGAGGATATCGACGCTCGTGTCGTGGACGACGGCGCGGCCGCTACTTCGGCAGTCCGGTTGCTTCTCCGAGGCCGAGCATGAGGTTGAGGCTTTGAATGGCGACGCCACTCGCTCCCTTGCCCAGGTTGTCGAGGATGGCCATCAGCAGCACGTGCCCGGAGGGATGAGGCAAGACGCGCAAATCGATGCAGTTGGTTTCGTTGCACGCCTGCGGATCGAAGCTTCGATCCGTCGACACCACGGGATCTTGAAACGGCATGACACGGACGAACAGTTCGTTCCGGTAGCGCGCTTCGAGCGCTTCCCACACTTGCCGGCCGCTGGCGCCGCGCAGGATGTCGGCGTGCAGAGGCACTTGGACACGCATTCCGCAGCGGAACGGACCGACCGCCGGCTCGAAGAACGGCTCGTGTTGCAGCCCGCTGTAGCGAAGCATCTCTGGAACATGCTTGTGGACCCGTTCCAAGGCGTACGGCGCTTCGTAGGCGAGCGACAAGAGCCCGCCTTGAAAATCCTCCCATTTCTCGATCAGCGGACGTCCGCCGCCGCTGTATCCGGAGAGAGCATGGATCGTGATCGGCGCATCGCGTCCAACCAGGCCGGCATCGACCAGCGGGCGCAACAACAGAAGGAACGCCGATGAATAACAACCGGGATTGGCCACGAAGCGAGCGCTGCGAATGGTGTCGCGCTGCGTTGGATGCAATTCGGGCAGGCCGAAAACCCAACCTTCCGCAACTCGGTGTGCCGTGCTGGCGTCGATGATTCGGGTGCCGGTATCCTGCATCCATGTGACCGCCTCGCGTGCCGCATCGTCGGGGAGGCAGAGGATGGCGAGGTCGGCGCTGCGCAGATGCTCGCGGCGTGCCGTCGCGTCTTTGCGCAACTCGGCCGGAAGCGTGATCAGCTCGAGATCGTCGCGGCCGCCAAGCCATTCGCGAATGCGTAAGCCGGTCGTGCCGACATGACCGTCAATGTAGACGCGGGGCCGCATGCCGCCGAATGCTATCAGAGTCGAACGTAGGGTCCAGCGGCGTTGCACAACTGTGTGGTCGCCGTCGCCAGCGGCTCTTCGGACCGCAGGGCCTTTGGATCGCGGTCATCCGGCCGGCAGAGGACCGGGCGAGTGCGACTCATCGGTCCGTGGGGCTTTGCCCGCCGATGACCAAACGCGTGCTTTGGACCCGGGCATGAATGCCCCGGCTGAAATCAGGCGCCCGCTCGAAGCGGGCGCAAGCATCCGAACTCGCAAACTGGTCTGCACCCCGTTCACGGGGTGCCTGTTTTCAGCCCGACGATTCATCGTCGGGTTTGCGGCGCCAAGCCCGCACGGACCGAACTGGCGGGCAAAGCCCGTCCGTGGCGCGGCGGCTGAGAACAAAGATCGCCACGTCGGCATTCAAATTCGGCTCGTTGGTGACGATGCGATCGCTCTCGGTGTCGAGGTGGACGCGCCCTTGCACGTCGATTCCCTTGCGTTCGCAGAAGTCCTCAAAGTCGAGAATCGAAGGGAAGCGCCGGTTAGGAGTGTTCCACCATTCGAAGCTGTACGGTCCACCGGCTTTCGGCGAACGCCCGTCATCGGCCAGCATCTTGCGTAGTTTGTGATAGGCGAAGTTCGGAAAGCTGACGATGCCGAGTCGGCCGACGCGCAGCATCTCGTCGAGGATGAGCTCGGTTTGGGTTACCGACTGCAGTGTCTGCGACAGCACGACGACGTCGAACTGGCCGGCGGTAAGGGGCGACAATCCGCGTTCCAGGTCACGCTGAATCACGTCGACGCCGCGTTGCGCGCAACCGAGAATCGCACGCTCGTCGAGCTCGATGCCGAGCAGGCGACTGTGCCCGCGCTGGCGTAGCCTCTCGAGAAGCACGCCGCTGCCGCAACCAAGGTCGAGGATGCTCGCGTCACGTGGGATCAACTCCAGGAGCTTCTCGTAGTCGAGACGCTGGGCGTGGAAGATGCTGGTCGCGTCGCCGGCTTGGCGCGCGGAGATGACAGCCGGGACGCTGGTGCCGGCGCTGCCGTCGATGCTGGCGAGAAAAGCGCGTACCAATCCGCCGTAGATATCGATCTTCTCTTCCAAGAGAAACGAATCGTGCCCGCCCCTCGTTTCGACATTGCAACAGGTGACAGAGCGGTTATTGGCGATCAGTGCTTCGGCGATGTCGCGACTTTGCTCCGGGGGGAAGAGCCAGTCGCTGGTGAAGCTGATGACCAGCCAGCGGCAACTACTCACCGCCAGCGCGTCCCGCAGCTGCTCGGCAGTCTCGCCGAGGTCGAAGAGATCCATCGTCATCGACAAGGTGACGTAACTGTTGGCATCGAAGCGTTCGACGAATTTGTGGCCTTGGTATGCCAGGTAGGACCCGACCGAAAACTTCTTTTCGAATGCGGTGGGAATGTCCTTCGGCTTGAGGCGTCCGGGATCGAACTTCTCGGTCATGGTGTCGCGCGACAGGTAGGTGATGTGGGCCAGCATGCGCGCCAATGCCAGACCGACGTCGGGGCCGCGCTCGGCATCGTAGTATTGGCCGCGTAGGTAGCCGGGATCTTGCATGATGGCGTTGCGACCGACGACGTCGAATGCCACCGCCTGGCTCGTCAACCGTGGCGACGTCGCCAGCGCTACACAGGCGCGTATGCGATGCGGATGGCGAATGGACCAGGTGATGGCCTGATGACCCCCGAGAGATCCGCCGATGACGGCATGCAGCGTTTCGATCCCAAGGTGATCGATCACCCAGCGTTGCACTTCGACCATGTCGGCGACGGTGATTGCCGGGAAGTCGGCGCCATACGGGCGGTGGCTGCGCGGGTTGATGCT
This sequence comes from Deltaproteobacteria bacterium, assembly GCA_016200585.1. Classification (GTDB taxonomy): domain Bacteria; phylum Desulfobacterota; class Binatia; order HRBIN30; family HRBIN30; genus JACQEN01. The sequence goes on along the minus strand of JACQEN010000098.1, from coordinate 12,774 downwards.
ATTCGGTCCGGTGGTGCCACGGCAACCGCCCAGCACGTTCTGGCACACGACGAAGTAACGCTGCGTATCGATCCACTTGCCGGGGCCGACGAGGATGTCCCACCAGCCGGGTTCATCGTCGTCGGCGTGGCGCGCGACGTGCGAGTCGCCGCTGATGGCGTGGCAGATGAGCACGGCGTTGTCGCGCCGCGCGTTGAGAGTGCCGTAGGTTTCGAAGGTAACCGAAATCTCGGGCAGGGCACCACCGAGCTCGAGGGTGAGTGGGATGTCGAAGTCGATCTGCTGCGCGTGGCGCAGCGGCTGGCGGCTGCGGATGCTGTCACTACTGTCGAATTCGGGATCGACCATCAGAGATGAGGCCCCCTCCTGGCTTCCCCCGCAACAAGGTGTCGCAGAGGAGGAACCAGAACTATACCCTTGGTCGAGGGAGCGCTGCTCCCACCCCTGTGCGCAACGGCGCGCACGGGGAAAACCAGGAGGGGGTCCATTGCCAACGCCGTCTAACCTTGAGAGGCCCTCAACGCTTGATCGATGTCGACGATGATGTCGTCGACGTCTTCAATGCCGATCGACAAGCGCACGTATTCCGGAGTCACTCCCGTCTCGCTCTGCTCGGCTTCGCTGAGCTGCGAGTGCGTCGTCGATGCCGGGTGGATGACCAGGGTCTTGGCGTCGCCGATGTTTGCCAGATGGCTAGCCAGTTTGACGCTGTTGATGAACTTGATGCCGGCGGGTTTGCCGCCTTTGATGCCGAAGCCGACGATGGCGCCCTGGCCGCTTGGCAAGTAGCGCTTGGCGCTCTTGTGGTCGAAGTGACTGGGCAGCCCCGGGTAGTTCACCCACTCGACGCAAGAGTGTTTTTCGAGCCACTCGGCTACCTGCAAGGCGTTGCTGCAGTGGCGCTCCATGCGCAGGTGCAGGGTTTCGAGACCAAGTAGAAACAAGAACGCCGCAAACGGGCTCATGCAGGCGCCGGTGTCACGCAGCCAGTGCGTTCGGACGTGCAGGATGTAGGAGATGTTGCCCATCGGCCGCAGCGCCTCTTCGAAGATGACGCCATGATACGACGGATCGGGAGCGCAGAGCTCGGGCCACTTCTTCGGGTTATCGGCCCACGGAAACTTGCCGCTGTCGACGATCGCGCCGCCGATATGAACACCATGACCGCCGATGAACTTGGTTGTCGAGTAGACGACGATATCGATGCCGTGCTCGACCGGCCGCAGCAGCAGCGGCGTAACCGTGTTGTCGCAGATCACCGGTAAGCCGAGCTTGTGGGCCGCGGCGGAGAGGCTCTTGAAGTCGGGCACGTCGTTCTTGGGGTTACCCAGGCTCTCGAGATAAACGCAGCGGGTGTTGGCGTCGGCCAGCTCGGCGATTTTCTCGGGATGATGCGGATCGAAAAAGCGGACCTCGATACCGAGCTTCGGTAGTGTTTGGGTGAACAGAGTCCACGTCCCGCCATACAGGCTGGTGGCTGCGATGAAGTTCTGCCCGCTGTGGCAAATCGTCAGCAGCGCCGCGGTGATCGCCGACTGCCCAGAGGCAAACGCCAAGCCTCCGACTCCGCCGTCGATGGCGGCCAGGCGCTTTTCGAGAACGTCGACCGTCGGGTTCATGATACGCGAGTAGATGTTGCCGAACTCCTTGAGCGCAAAGAGGTCGGCGGCATGCTGCGTGTCGTTGAAAACGTAGGATGTGGTTGCGTAGATCGGCACCGCGCGTGCGTTGGTGGTCGGATCTTTTTCCTGGCCGGCGTGCAACGCCAGAGTTCCTAGCCCGGGCGTTCGAGGTTTTTCAGTGGCCATGTGCAGCTCCTTTCCTGGTTGACGGGCGGAATACAATCACGTGAGCGGACAATCCGCCAGAGCCGGCGTCTGGTCGAGGCTGCGGTGGCGCGGCTCTATAGCAGTTTCTCGGAAACCAGGGCGTGCTCGATGTCAGCGAGCGCCTCGTCGATAGTTGCGACGATGGCGTCGATCTCCTTCTCCTTGATGATCAAGGGTGGGCAAATTGCGACCGTGTCGACGCTCTGGCGCACGATGACCCCACGCTCCATGCACGCCGCGCGGATGCGTTGCGGCACCTTCCACTCCGGTGGTAGGGGCGTGCGCGAGGCCTTGCTGCGAACCAGCTCGATCGCCGCCATGAGCCCGATGGCGCGTATTTCGCCGACGATCGGATGATGAGCGAGTGTGGCAAGGCGGCGAGCGAGATACGGGGCCAGCTTGCGCACTCGCTGAACCAGCTTCTCCCGTTCGATGATGTCGAGATTGGCCAGTCCCGCAGCGCAAGCTGTTGGATGACCCGAGTAGGTGAAGCCATGGTGCAGGCCGAAGTCGGGTCCGGCATCGACCATCGCCTGGTAGATCTTCTCCTTCATGATGACTCCGCCGAGCGGCAGGTAACCGCTGGTCACGCCCTTGGCGAAGGAGATCATGTCGGGCACGACCTTCCAGCGATCGATGCCGAAGTTGTGACCGATACGCCCGAAGCCGGTGATGACCTCGTCGTTGACCAGCAGAACATCGTACTTGTCGCAGATCTGACGAAGGCGCTGAAAATATCCGTCGGGCGGAATCACCACACCACCGACGCCTTGCACCGGCTCGGCGATGAACGCGCCGACGTTGTCCGGGCCTTCACGCAGAATGATCTTTTCGAGCTCGTCGGCACAAGCGAGGCCGCAGGCTGGGTACGTGAGATTGAGCTCGCAGCGGTAGCAAAACGGCCGCGGCATGCGCAGCACGCCTTCGAGCAGGGGCTCGTAGTATTGATGGAAGTAGGGCAGGCCGGTGAGGCTGGCCGCGCCGGTCGATGAGCCGTGGTAGGCGCGCGTCAATGCGACGATCTTGATCTTGTTCTGACGGCCGCGCAGGCGCCAGTAGAGACGCACCAGGCGGATCACCGATTCGTTGGCATCGTCGCCAGGGCTTAGGTCGTCGGGGAGGAAAATCCGAGAAGCGTCGGTGTGTACTCAATGGCACGCATCTGCTTGGCAACGGCACGGGCGATTTCCGGGCGGCCGTGGCCGACGGTGACGTTCCACAACGAAGCCAAGGCGTCGATGTATTTGCGCCCGCGCTCGTCCCAAACATAGACGCCGCGCCCCTTCACCAGCCGCATCGTGCCCTGTTCGGCAATCACGGCGGGTGAAGCGAAGGCGCAAATTAGGTTCTTGGGTGGGCGGTTTCTTCGGGTGTGGGGGCGGCTCTTGGGCATATTCGATCTCCGGTGGGTGGTTATAGGATGCGAGGCATAAAACGTGAAACGTAGTTGAGATCCGCGTGCCTACTTGTTTCGTACTCTCAGCGTGAGGCCTGTGTCTGACAGGAAAAGGCGATTCGTGGTAGAGATCCTTCGGCGATGCGGCGCTCGGGCACCCAGTTGAGCTCGATTTCGACGGCGGTTGCGACGTTGTTTCTTGCGACCGTTGCGATTCCTCGTCCAGCGTTGCTCATCCACAGCCACAGCGGTGGCGATCATGTCCACATCCACGATGACGACGCTCCCGGCAGCCAGCCCTTCGAACCCGACCGCGAGCATGGTCACGGCATCGACGACCATGACCATGCCGATCATGCCCACGATCATGCCCACGACCACGCTCACGGGCACGACCATAGCCATTTTCAAACCCGACGGCGCACATGCCCTTCATGCCCACTACCAGCAACCATTCCACTCGGTCGCCAAGCTGGCGGTCGCCGCAATTGTTGGCTTGACGAATGTCACGAGCATCGCAAGCGCCGACCTCAGTGTCTGTGCCGGCCCTCTCGTTCTTGTCGCGCAGGCGCGCGCGCCACCTCGAACCGTCATCACCTGACGGTTCATATCCCGAATCACGATAGATCCTCGTGCCGAGCTCCCGCGGACGCGCCGGTGTGCGTCTATCGCCGCGGCCTCGACACAGGGGAGGGAGGCGTGCATGAACGCGCGACTGTGTGCCCTCGTTTGCGTGGCGATGGCGGTGGCGATTGCTGCATCTGCACGCATTGTCAGAGCAGGGGAAAGTAGTCCGAATGTCACCGTCGCTCAGGCGGCAGGTGAGAAGAGGAAGGAAGCGACCGGAAAGGCGAAGAAGGAGCAACCCAGAGAAGTGGAGCTGGGAGAAGTGGTCGTCGAAGCCAAGAAGCCGATGTCGGCGGCGTCGTCGGATGAGGTTCGTGCTCATGACTACGAGCTCCGTCCACATGCGACGACGATGGAGATCTTGAACAACATCCCCGGCCTGGTTGTCGCTCAGCATCAGGGCGGCGGCAAAGCGCCACAGTACCTTATTCGCGGCTTCGACGCCGACCATGGGACAGATATTGCCGTGTCGGTCGATGGGTTGCCGGTCAACATGGTGACGCATGCTCATGGCCAGGGCTACGCCGACTTGAACTTCTTGATTCCCGAGACGGTCGAGCGCTTCACGCTGCGCAAGGGCCCGTACTTTGCCGACGTCGGTGACTTCGCCAACGCCGCGGCACTCAATTTCGTCACCAAAGATGAGGTGCCGGAAAACTTCGGACACGCCGAGGGCGGTTCGTTCGATACGCAACGCTACGTTGCGGTGGTTTCGCCGCATCTCAGTTGGGGGAAGAACCTCACCGCCGCGCAAGCGTACTTCACCAACGGGCCATTCGTGAACGACCAGCACTACGCACGCTACAATCTATTCACCAAGTTCACGCTTGATCCGACACCCGACTCCAAGCTGCAGATCGCCGGTGGCATGTACGACGGCGACTGGGACGGCTCGGGCCAGATCCCCCGGCGCGTCGTGCAAGCCGGGCGTCTGGCGCTCGAGCAAAATGCCGACGCCACGACGCCGACCAGGCCGTTCGGACGCTTCGACTCGATCGATCCGTTCGAGGGTGGAAGCAGCGATCGTGAGAACATCAACCTGCAATACAGCTATACGCCGAACGCAGAAGATCAGTGGACGGCGCAAGTCTACGGCACACGTTACAAACTGCAGCTGTTCTCCGACTTCACTTTCTACAAGGACACCGGGCTGCGCTTTCGCGACGCGCAGGGCAACGACCTCCCTGGCGATGGCATCGAGCAGAACGATTCACGCCTGCTCTACGGCGGACGCGTCGGCTACACGCGCAATTGGCTCGTGCCGGCGACGTCCATCCTGTCCGACGGTGTGCCGATGCAGAGCCAGATCGGTCTCGAGACTCGTAACGACGATATCGACGTTGCCCTGCATCGACAGGTTCAGCGCCGGCGCTTCTTCACCGTCAACAAGCTGCGCGTTGAAGAGCGATCACTGAGCGGTTTTGTTCAGCAGCAGGTATTCTTCACCGACTGGATTCGTCTCGACGCCGGCTTGCGTGGCGATGTCTTCTTCTTCGACGGCCACGACCGGTTGCCCACGCAGCCCGATGATCTCAACTTCGACGCAACCTACATCGCCGGCAACGCGGTGCACTCGATCGTCAGCCCGAAAGCGAATCTGATCATCACACCGGTTGAAAGCACGGACATCTATCTCAACTTCGGAAATGGCTTCCATTCGAACGACGCTCGCAATGTGCTCTTGGCGAAGGCGAACCCGGAGAAGGCCAACCGCATCACCTCGGCGTTGGCAAAATCGACCGGCTATGAGCTGGGTGTACGTACACGACAGTTCGACAAGCTCGATGTTGCGGCATCGTTGTGGCTGCTTGATCTGTCGAGTGAGTTGGTCTTCTCAGGCGACGCTGGCAACCAGCAGACCGGTTCCATCGGCAACTTCGAGCCGAGCGGCCCGACTCGTCGCTGGGGTATCGACTTCGAGAGCCGATATCAGATTACGGAATGGCTGTTTGCCGACTACGACTTGTCGTATGCCGATCCGCGTTTCCGCATCACCGGTGAAGCCGTGGCGTTGGCACCAACCCTCTTGATGAATAGCGGCCTCACCGTCGATCTGGGGAACGGGTTCTCCGGCGCGTTGCGAGCGCGCTACCTCGGGGATCGTCCAGCAATCGAAGATCGTAGCCTGACGGCGCGTGGCTACTTCCTCATGGACTTACTTGGCAAGTATCGCTGGCGTAACATCGAAGCGTCGATGGCCCTGCTGAACCTCACCGACACCAACTGGCGCGAGGCGCAGTTCAACGATACCTCGTGCGTCCTCGGTGAGGTGGGTCAGGGCAACTGTCTCACCAATCCCGGCAAGCAGGGTAACCACAACGATCCGCCGGCAGACATTCACTTCACACCGGGCATTCCGTTCGGCGTGCGCGCCGGGTTGACGGTCTACTTCTGAGGCGATCATGGAAATGACCATGGACCAGCGCTCCCTCCGCCTCCGGCACGCTCCGGGCTTCGGCAACGCTCGGCGTATCTCGTTGGCGGTGTCGCTGCTCTTCCACGGCCTGCTCTTCCTCGTGCTCGCTAGATCGACGATACGTCTCATTGCACCATCGCAGCTGATTCACGTGACTCTCGTCGAAGCGGCACCACCACCGCCACCAGCGGCAGGCGGTGGTGCCGCTGCTCCGCTTGTCGACGATGGACGGCCGGTCATCGTCCCCGAACCCGTTTCGATTCCAAGGGCGCTGCCGCTGAGAAAGGCGAAACCGGTGCCAGCAACACCGATCCGTCGACAGGTGACCCGAGTCAACGAGCCCAAGAATACTGCTGCAACCGAGACAACCAGTGTGCCGGGCGGCGTTGAGCCGAACGGTGCGACGGGCGGCGTCGCCGGAGGCGATCCCGGAGGGAAGGTCGGCGGTACGGTTGGCGGTCGCGGCGATCAAATCCTTCCGGTCGACCAAGTCGCCGTTGCGCCGACGCTGATTTCAGGCCCGAAACCCGACTATCCGCCGCTGGCGCGGCTACGCGGCGTCGAAGGCCTCGTGGTGATTGAAGCGACGATCGACCGTAACGGTTCTGTCGAGGGCGAGCGGCTGCGCGTCGTGGAATCAATTCCGCCTCTCGATCCGGCAGCTCTCCGAGCTGTGCGCAGTTGGCGCTTCCGTCCGGGGCGCGACCGTGACGGCGAAGCGGTGCGTGTCGCGTTGCGGGTGCCGATACGGTTTCAATTGAGGTGACAGCGCTCCACAAGGCCCTACGCTCTCGAAGCCTCAGGGCCGCTTCTCGTTAGCCGAGCACGGCGCGGAAGTGGCGCAGCAGATCGTAGCGCGCGTTCTCCGGTACCTCGTCGTCGCTGAGCTTCGACAGGTCGCTGCGGTACCAATTGCAGTCCTTCACGTAGTAGTAGCCGAAGACTTGGTCGAAGCAGACGGAGACGGTGAGGGCGTAGTCGCCGGCGCGCGTGGCGATCACGCTGCGATCTTCCGCGACGAAGAAGCGCGCGTCGTGCATGGCTCGGAAGAGATTGAGTCGCAGTCCCATGTAGCGCCGGAGACACGACCACTGCGCTTCGAGGGAGTACTGATTCATCTGCGCTGACCTCGCGTCTCGATTGGCACTGCCTAGCTCCGTGCAGACTCGTATGGTACTCAGGTTGCAAAAGGAAAATCAAGGTCGCTTATCGATGAGATCAGAAATGGAAACGCGTGAACCGGTGGCATTCTTCCTCGACCGCTTCGGACTGAGCGCGCGCAATCTCGAGGACACGGTCAGCAGCGCCATCGCCCGACGCGCCGACTACGCCGACATCTACTTCGAGCTGCGCACCTTGCAGTCGCTCAGTCTCGAAGACGGCATCGTGAAGTCGGCGGGGCAGCACGTTTCGCAGGGCGCCGGTGTGCGTGTCGTTGCCGGTGATAAGACTGGGTATGCGCACTCGGACGACGTGACGATCGAGAGTTTGCGCATCGCGACGCGGACGGCACAAGCCATCGCACAACACGGCGGTGAGCCTGGCAGCGTTGCTGTGCGACCTGCGAAGCTGACGCACGATCTGTATCACTTGAAGCAGTCACCCTCGGATGTCGCGCTCGACGACAAGGTTGAGCTGCTGAATCGCATCGACGTCGCCGCACGGCGGCAGGACAGCCGGATCAAAAACGTACTGGCCAGCGTTGTCGCCGAGCACAAGATCGTCGTCATCGCCAGCTCCGCCGGATTCGTGGTGGGCGACGTCCAACCGCTTGTCCGCCTCAATGTCACCTGCATCGCCGAGGAGAACGGGCGGCGCGAGCAGGGAACGTATGGCGGCGGCGGACGCGTCGAGTATTCGTACCTTTTGGAGGACGATCGCTACCTGCGTTTCACGCGCACGGCGGTCGAACATGCGTTGCGCAACTTGCACGCAACGGAGGCGCCGGCGGGGTCGATGACGGTCGTATTGGGTCCGGGTTGGCCGGGAGTGCTGTTGCACGAAGCCATCGGCCACGGGTTGGAAGGCGATTTCAACCGCAAGAAGGTGTCGGCCTTTTCGGGCTTGCTCGGCAAGCAGGTCGCCTCGCCGTTGTGTACCGTGGTTGACGACGGAACGATGGCGAATCGTCGCGGCTCGCTCAATATCGACGACGAGGGGACGCCGACGGGGCGAACCGTGTTGATCGAGAAGGGGATCCTCAAGGGGTATCTGCAGGATCGTCTTAACGCGCGCCTCATGGGCATGCCACTCACCGGCAACGGCCGGCGCGAGAGCTTTGCGCACATTCCCATGCCGCGCATGACCAATACATTCATGTTGTCCGGCGAGTCGACAGCCGACGAGATCATCGGCTCGGTCGATCGCGGCTTGTATGCCGCCTATTTCGGTGGCGGGCAGGTCGATATCACCAACGGCAAGTTCGTATTCTCCGCCAACGAGGCGTACCTCATCGAAGGCGGAAAGGTGACGCGGCCGGTGAAGGGTGCGACGTTGATCGGCAACGGCCCGGATGTGCTGACCCGCATCAGTATGGTGGGGAACGACCTGCATCTCGACGAAGGCATCGGCACCTGCGGCAAGGACGGGCAGTCTGTTCCGGTCGGTGTCGGTCTGCCGACGATTCGCATCGACGCCCTCACGGTCGGTGGGACGCAGGCCGGCTGAGCACGGCTGCGGTCAAGAGCGTTCAAGAATCGAAGCGTTCGAGGAATCGAAGGTCGGCAACAATGAGTAAGGAACTATTGGAAGGAGTCGCGGAGCGGTTGTTGGCGGCGGCGAAGCGGCACGGCGCGACGGCAGCCGACGTAGTCGTCGCCGAGTCGGATGCGCTTGAGGTGGCGGTTCGTTTGGGTGGGGTGGAGAAGCTCAAACAGGCGCGCCAGAAGCACCTCGGGTTGCGGGCCTTCATCGGCGATCGTAGCGCGGTTACCTCGAGCTCCGATTTTTCGCCTGAGGCGCTGGAGAAGCTGGCAGCCGATTCGTGCAAGCTGGCGGCCATCCTGGCGGCCGACCCGTTCAGTGGTCTACCGGAAACGGAAGACCTTGCCACGCAGATCCCGGAGCTTGATCTGTACGACGCCGGCGTTGCGGCGTTGTCGGCCGAAGAAGCGATCGATATGGCCCGGCAAGGCGAACAAGCGGCTTTGGATGCCGACGCGCGGATCACCAACTCCGAAGGGGCGGAATGCAACGCGTCGACGGCGCGTGTCCTCTACGCCTCGAGTGGCGGATTCACGGGTTCCTACAGCAGCTCCGGCATCTCGTTGAGCGTCGTTCCTGTCGCGTCGCACAACGGCGCGATGCAGCGCGACTACTGGTACTCGTCGCAACGCCACCTTGCCGACCTGGAGAATCCGGCACAGATCGGCAAGAAGGCGGCGCAGCGGGCGCTGCGACGGTTGGACGCGCGGCAGGTAAGGACCTGTGAGGTGCCGGTGGTTTTCGACCCGCAGATGGCTGCCGGTCTGTTGCATCATCTGGCGTCGGCAATTTCCGGTTACGCACTTTACAAGGGTACTTCGTTCCTGGTCGGGAAACTTGGTGAACGCATTGCCCCTGGGTTCGTCACCGTCGTCGACGACGGTACGTTGCCCGGCAGGCACGGCTCGAAGCCGTTCGACGGCGAGGGCTTGGCGACGCGCCGTACCATGGTGATCGAAAACGGCGTCCTCAAGTCGTATCTCTTCGACACCTACTCGGCGCGCAAGCTCGGCAGCCGTAGCACCGGCAACGCCTCGCGTTCGGTGGGTTCGTCGCCGCACGTGTCACCGACCAATTTTGTTCTGCAGGCAGGCAGCGCTGCGCCGGAGGAAATCATCGGCTCCGTGAAAGCCGGCCTCTACGTCACCGAGCTCATCGGCCATGGGATCAACGGTACGACGGGCGACTACTCGCGTGGTGCCGTCGGCTTGTGGATCGAGAACGGGGAGCTTGCCTATCCGGTTGAAGAGATCACCATCGCCGGCAACTTGCTGCAGATGTACGCCGCGATCGAAATGATCGGCAACGACCTCGACTACCGCAGCTCGGTGATCGCTCCGACAGTCAAGATCGGCAAGATGACCGTCGCCGGGAATTGACGATTTGCGATTTGTGAGTGCCACACCGGTCGGTCCGCGCAAATCTGCAATCGCCAATCTTCAATCTCCAATCGTATGCTGTATAGTGCGTCGTATGCGGTGGCGGTTGGTTGTGGGGTTGGTATTTCCGACCATACTCGCGGGGTGTGGCTTGTTTCGCTCGCGACCGTCGATCGAGACCCAGCCGGGCGCGACGCAAGTCGGCGTTGCTTCCTGGTACGGGCCGGGATTTCACGGCAACCGCACGTCGAACGGTGAGGTCTACGACCAGAACCAGTTGACCGCCGCGCACCAGAGCTTGCCATTGGGGACGCCGGTGTCGGTGAGCAATCTGGACAACGGCCGCCAGGTCGAAGTGCGTATCAATGACCGTGGCCCGTTCGCCAAGGGCCGTATCATCGATCTGTCGTACGCGGCGGCGCGGGCTCTCGACATGGTCGGGCCAGGAACCGCAAACGTGCGCCTCGAAGTTCTCGACGGCAACACGGCCCAACTGCCGTCTTCCGCCTTTGCCGTTCAGGTCGGCTCGTTCAGCGACCGCGAAAACGCCCTGCGTTTGAAGAGCGAGCTGCAGCGGCGGTTCGATGGGGTTTACGTCACCACGGGCGAGGGCAACGTCGGGCGCTTCTATCGGGTGCGTTTGGGTCGCTTTGCTCGGCGAGAAGAGGCGGTTCGTATCGCCCGCGCCGTCGTGCCGCTGGGGCTGACGGCGATTATCGTCGAGGACGGTGTCGCTCCTTGAGTGTAGCTTCGACAGGCGGTGAATTTCACTGCGACGAGCCCGGCGGCCGGAACTATGCCCCGTTGATCGAAGCCCTGCTCCTTTTGGCAGTCACCCTGCCTTTGGCTCTTTGGCTGCAGTTGCCGACGCTGTGGTTGCTTACGCCTCTCTTGCTGATCGCGTTCACCGGTCGATCGCAAGCCGATTACGGGTTGAGCTGGGAGAAACACGGAGGGTTGCGCTTCCATCTTGCGGTCTGCGGCACCATTTTCGTTCCTTACGTCATCGGCCACTATGCTTTTGGACGCTACTGGTTGGGCGCACCGTTCCAGCTACGGCTGCCGCAGAACTACCTTTCGTTGATCGTCGATCAACTGCTGATCGTCGGGTTGTCGGAGGAGACTTTCTTCCGCGGCTATCTGCAGACCCAGTGCGATCGAGTTTGGGGAAGGCCGTGGCAGTTTGTTGGGGCGCAATGGGGAATCGGACTGCCGATCAGCGCCATCCTCTTTGCGCTTTGCCACATTGTCCACGGCGGCCCGGCTCGATTGGTCGTTTTCTTTCCGGGGCTCTGGTACGGCTGGTTGCGGGCGCGGACCGACAGCATCGTGGTTCCGTCGATCTACCACGCCGTCAGCAACCTCCTGATGTCGATCATGCTCACGAGCTTTGCTCTCTGAAGCGCGTAGGGCTGGCAGCTCACGCGGCAGATCGGTTGCTGTGTATTTCTCCATTGGCCGTTTGGAACCGCACCGAGTGTCGTCACAGAGAGTCACTTGCGGACACTTTCCGGTACTCGAGCGGCAAAAAGCGGCCGAATGACAGAGTCTGTCAGTCGACCAGCCCATGCATTGTCCATGCGTTATCAAAATGACGATTTATGTCTCCATAAAGTGCTCAGCAGATGCCACGGCGTGTCCGCTGCGAGGTGCGGTCGATTCCGAGTGCGTGCCCCGAAGACTGGCTTGAGGATTGCTCAGTTAGATCGACGCTGACAGAGAGCCACAGAGCCGCAGGGGGGCTGGAGATATATGGACATTACGCAACTACTTACGTTCGCACAACGAGAAGGGGCATCCGACGTGCACCTGTCGTCGAGTGAGCCTCCGATGGTGCGAATGCATGGCGACATGAAGCGCATCGAGCATCCGCCGCTGAGCGCGGAGGAAGTTCACAACATGGTCTTCGACATCATGAGCGACGCGGTGCGCAAGATCTTTCAAGAGACCAACGACGTCGACTTTTCCTTCGAGCTCGGTGACATTGCGCGTTTTCGCGTCAACGTCTTCCGTACCCGGAAAGGTGAGGGGGCCGTCTTCCGGACGATTCCCACCAAGGTCATGACTCTCGAGGACCTTGGTCTTCCGCCCATCATCCGTGAGATCTGTCAGAAGGAGAAGGGTCTTGTATTGGTTACCGGTCCAACCGGTTCCGGCAAGTCGACCACATTGGCGGCGATGATCGACCTCATCAATGAGACCTACGAAGGTCACATCCTGACGATCGAAGATCCGATCGAGTTCGTACATCGTTCAAAGAAGTGTCTGGTCAATCAACGCGAGGTTGGGCCGCACACCGAGTCGTTCAACAACGCGCTGCGCGGTGCTCTGCGTGAAGATCCCGATGTCATTCTTGTCGGCGAAATGCGCGATCTGGAAACCATCTCGTTGGCGCTGACGGCTGCCGAAACCGGCCACCTGGTG
>JACQEN010000101.1 GCA_016200585.1 Deltaproteobacteria bacterium | reverse complement strand
GCGCCGCCGTCAGCGCCGGCGGCAACGACTTGCGCCAGTTGCCGGGCGCCCGGCGCGGCGTCGCGCATGCGCTGCAGACGTGCAGCGTACAAGGCCGGCGACGCCTGTGCATCCTGAATCGGCGGATAAAGATAGTTGGAGGCCATGGTGCTGAACACCAGCCGCACCTTCTGTTCGCGGCTTGCGATGGCGGCGCGACGCAGGAAGGCTTCGAACGGAGCCAGGTCGTTGGCGACCCGCAGCGGCAATCTCGGGGGGCCACCGCCGGCCCAGGTCATCAGTTTGCTCATCAACTTGCTGTGCAGCCGCAGGTATTGGATGCGGATCTGCCAGCCCGTCAGTGGCGCCTCGAAGTCGTAGTTGTGGCCGAAAACGATGATGATCGCTTCGGGTCGAGCGGCAATGACCTCGTCGAAGCGTTCGGTCAGCGTGAGAAATGCCGAGCCGCCCTGGGCACAGTTGGCAATCTGCACGGCAGCCCCGGCATGCTCAAGGCGCTTGAGGGCGTCGCCGACGAGCTCGCCGCTTGATTCTCCGATGACCACGACCCGCGGCCGATCGCGCGCTGAACGATCGAGACGCGTCAGGGCCGCGCACGGTTCGAGGTACTTGCGTGACTGTTCGAGAAACTGTTCGTAGATGGCATCCGGCGGCGTAGGATCAAGCCAGCGCAACCAGCCCTCGGCACCCAGCAGCAGACAGAGCGAAACCAGCGTCGAGACGATCGCCAGCAGCACTCCCATCTGGCGTGAACGGCGAGAGTCCACGATCAACCGGCCCTGGGGCTCAACCAATGAGTCGATAGTCTACAGTCGACAGTCTACAGTCGAGAGAGATTGAGGCTGTCGATTCCGACTGTCGACTTGTCGGCGACTTCTCATACTGGTTCCTCTCATACTGGTTCCTCGGCCTTGCACCAGGCGGCACTCAAATGGTCGAGCGCCGACACATCCGTGGCACTCAGGACGACGTCAAGCGCCTTGGCATTGCGTGCCGCCTGCTCGCCGCTCTTCGCTCCCGGCAGAGGCACGACGCCGGGTTTAGCCAGAAGCCAAGCAATGGCGATGGTGCCGGCGTCGACGCCGTGAGTCGCAGCCAGCTCGCGTAGCTTGGCGATCAGCGGCTGTGCCGCCGCAACGTTCTCCGGTGTAAAGGCTTCCGACTCGGCACGCGGGCCCGACGGGAGATTTTCCGGAGTATATTTCCCCGACAACAAACCTTGTTCGAGGGGGCTGTAGGCGAGCAACGTCACGCCCAGCTCCCGGCAGGCTTCCACAACGCCGTCGGCTTCGGGAGCGCGATGGAGAAGCGAGTAGTGCACCTGATTGCTCGCCAGAGGAACGCCGCGACGGGCCAGGACTTCGTAGGCCTCGTGCATCTCGGCGGCGCTGAAATTACTGACGCCGACGGCGCGCGTCTTTCCGGCTTTGACCGCCTCGGCGAAGACTTCCATCGTCGCGGCGATCGGCACTTCCTCGCTGTCGGGCCAGTGCAGTTGGTAGAGATCGAGCTGCGGCAGGCCGAGTCGCTTCAGGCTTTTTTCGAGCGCCTGGGGAATCGCCGCCGGGCCGCCACGACCGCCAAGCGGCGCATACTTGGTGGTGACGACCAACGCGCGGCCGCACTTGCGCACCAATGCGCCGAGAATCTTCTCGCTCTTGCCCCAGCCGTACGACTCGGCCGTGTCGTAGAAATCCAGACCCGCATCAAGACATGCGGCAAAGGCGTCGACGACTTCCCGCGGCCCGTGATCTTGTTCGTAGCGCCAATACTCGCGATCGCCCCAAGCCCAGCAACCGACGCCGAGTGGGACGATTTCGACGGGGCTATTTCCAAGACGGACGCGCGGCCGGCCCGAGGTCAGCGCCTGCCCCTTCGGCGTGCGGCGCCTTTGCGTCCCTGGCGATTGCCGTCACTGGACTTCGGGCGCTCGCGCTCGGAGGCACCGCTGTCGGCAAAGATCGCGTGCAGTTGGTCGTTCGGGTCGGCACGATCCTCGTTGCGCTGCTGAATGCGGCGCTCGACGTCGAGGCTGTAGAGCATGTCCTCCATCAACTCATCGACGGCCAGGTTGGCCAGCGCCGTGATCTTGTCGCCAAAGCGTTCGCGCCAGCGTTCCTTGGCAGCGTCGAGCAGGAGCTGGCGGAAGGCCTCGCGCGTGACGCTCTCGGCTTCCGAGTGGAGCACCTGCGACATTTCCAACTGCAGACCGCGGGTATCGCCGCCGCCGTCTTGTTCGCAGCGTTCGCCGTCGTGCCCGTGGTCATGCTCATGCTCGTGGTCGTGACCGTCGCCCCCGTCCCTGTGGTCGTCGTGCATAGCTGCCCTCCTGGAAGGTTCCGACAGTAGCAGACTTGCGCCGCCGACCGCTAGCACGAACGGCATCGGGGCGGGCTCTTCGGGCCGCCCACAGGGTACGGGCGGACTCGTACCACCCGGCTGCGAGGTGTCAGGCTGCCTCCGGGGGCATTTGGGACGCAATATCCTTGCTATCGGGCGTTCCGATGATCTACGATCGGCTCGCCGATGGCGGCAAATACAAACATCACGGATGAAGACCGGCGTGCCGCGACCAACGTAACCGTATCCGGGTCGGGTCACCGCTTCGAGATCCAACTCGGGCATCTATGCAACAACCGTTGCGTATTCTGTTCCAGTGGACAGATGACGGCGATGAAGATCGCCCGGCCGGTGCCGATCGAGCCGATCATTGAGGCTCTCGAAGAGGCACGGGCCGCCGGCGCAACCCATCTGACTTTTTTGGGTGGCGAGCCGACCATTCACAAGCATTTCCTCACCGCACTCAAAAGGGCGGTCGAGCTCGGATTCGAGCACATCGTCATCTTCACCAACGGCGTCATGTTTCCGCATCCGGGCTTCATCGATTCGGTGACGGACGTGGGAAATTTCGAGTGGCGCATTTCGATCCAAGGCGCCACCGAGGAAGCACACGTCGCGACCACCGAGCGGCCGCAATCGTTTCAGCGCATCCTGCATGGGCTGCGCATCCTGCACGATCGCGGCCAGCTGATCACCGCCAACATGTGCGTCAATGAACGCAGCTACCGTTCGCTGCCGCACTACCCCGAGCTCGTCGAACGCTACGGCGTCAACCAACTGCACGTCGACATCGTGCGCCCGGAAAGCACCGGTGAACGCAACGAAGACTACCTGCGCGACATCATGCCGCGTTACGCCGACATGGCGCCGTACTACTCGGAGATGCTGGCGGGCTTCGATCGTTGGAACCCCGACTTCGATATCAACGTCGGTAACCTGCCCTACTGCGTCCTGCCGCAGTGGGCCTTCCGCGTCCACCACGGCGGACAGCAAACCGTCACCAAATCGTCCGACGCCTCCGGCCTCGAAGACGAGATGAACAAGTATGAGTGGCAGACGTCGCTGCGCACCCACCTGCCAAGCTGCGCCGAATGCGTTTTCCGCTCGCGTTGCACCGGAATCTTTCGCGTCTACCTCGAGCTCCACGGCGGCGACGAGTTCAAACCCGTCAGCCGGGAACAGCTGCTGGCGCTCGATCCCGAGCGGCGCAGCTTCGTGGTGCTCAGCGAACCCCTGCTGATACCACTGCGCAACGCCATCGGCGCCGGCCAGCTACCGGCACCGTGGCGTTTGCTCCACGAAGTGACGGAAGACCGGTTGCGCTTCATCGAGATACACCTGGCTCATTCGGAGGGTGGCATCCGCTTGAAGTTCGTTCGCCCCGGAAGCGGACAGGCGCCGGTCATCAGCACGCCGGAATATGACGTCGAAGCCGACGCCGACTTGAGCGTCGCTGCCGGCGCACTCGACGTTCTGTTCCGCTGGCTGCAGTCACACCTGGTGACAGCGTTGGATGCAGCGTCGCGATGCGCGCTTGCCACAGATGCAATCGACCGCGCACAACGACGTTCGGTCTTGCAGCGCGGACGCCAACGTGTCGCCTTGCACGCCGAACGCTTGCAGTCGCGCTTCGCCTTCCCCGGATGGCACATCGAGCCGTTGCGCTGGCCTTCGGAAAGCACGGCAGAAATGGTGGCACGCGGGGCGCGGGGCGGACGCGTGGACGTACGCTTCACGCTCAGTAACCGCAGTGGGCGTTCGCAGGTGGGTGTCGATTTCCAGCCGGACAAAAGCAGTGATCCCGCCACCGTAAAACCCGTCATCGCCGAGCTGGTCTCGGTGTTGCGCGGAGCGCAGACGGCTGGCAACCCCACAAGCGGTGCCGACGCGGTGCTTGCTTCGTAAGCACAGTCGGTAGCGTTGGACGATCGCTTCCTCAGCTGCTGATCGACTGGCGCAACGGCTCCATTCCCGTACTCGACCGCCGCATCGCGTTGCGATGGTGCTCGACCAACGCCGCCAACAAAACAGCCGTCGCTCGTTGCCTTCCGTCGGAATTTCCTTCCGCCGCTGAAGTTGGATTCTCGACGACCAGCCGTAACGGAATCGAAGGTTCCAATCCGGGAGCGACTCGCAGACGCAAGATCTCTCCGTGTGGCGTCGCGATCAGCAAGCGCGTGCCGTCTTGCCCGTGATATCGATAGCCGTCGCCGAGCGCAGTGTTCAGCGGAAGGTTCGCAACCAGAGCGGCGACCCCTGTCGCTGACAACTCGATTTGGTCGTAGTGCGCCAGGTCGTACTCGATGGCCTCTTCGGGAACCAGCCACATCAGGCTGCGAATGCGTTCGCGGCGGTCCTGCGGCACGAACCGCAAGACCTTTTCCTCGAAGTGAGCCGTACCTTCGCTCTCCCACGCGGCCAACGCTTGCGGGATCACTTCGCGCATGTCGCCGCCGAAGATGTCGTGGAACTCGCGACAATCGATGGTGTCGTTGTCGCGCAAGACGTGGACCAGAAACGATCGCGCCTCGCCGGCCGCATCGATGCTGTTGCCGGCGTAGTCGGCCGGCCCCTCCTTCGCCGGGTTGTCGTCCGGGTCGCGAGACGAATAAGCGGCGGTGCCGAAGATGATCGATCGTGCCGAGCGGCCGAGGCCGAGGACGTTCAGCGGCCGGCGCGCTTCACTGACCAGGGCGGTGTACGAATGATGCTGCGGCCGCCGCACGCCGAGCAATTCCCGCAGCAGGGGAAGAGGGTTCAACCAGCGCAACGGGTCGGGACGCTCGAGGGTCATGTGATGACCCTGACCGGTACGCACAACGTAACCTGTGCGTGCGGCGAGCTGCGGCAGCGCCGGTGGGACGATCGTTTCGAAGCGCTTCAAGTGGGCCCAGATCGTGTCCCACGAGCCGCCGAAATGGCGGTCGACGTACGCCTGCGTCGGCGTCAGCATGAAGATGTCCAAGCAGCCCGGCCGGAAGCGGTGCAAAACGGTTTCCATTTCGTCCAGCATTCCTTCCGGCGTCGTGCCCTCGAGACCGAGAAGAAAGTCGCAGGTTACGCGGGAAATTCCGACAGCCCGCATATCGTCGAAGCAGCGGGCGATCGTTTCAATGCTCTGGCGCCCGCGGTTGTGGCGCTGATTGATTTCCGGGTCGAGGGTCTCGATGCCGAACGACAAGCGATTGAAACGATGTGCCGCCAGAACTTCGAGGCGCTCGCGATTGATGACCGCAGGATCGAATTCGAGAACGCGCGATGCCTTGCGGTGCCACGAGAACGACCCGTCGAGCTTGTCGAGCAGCTCACGCAGCATGCGCGCCGGCAGAACCGATGGCGTGCCGCCGCCGATGTAGAGCGCGTCGAAAGTCAGCGGCCGCACGACCGGGCCGAGGACATCGATCGACCGCATCACGCGGTTCATCCACGTCTTCAGCAGCATCGGCGAAGACGGCTGCAGGCGGTCGTAGTTGCAGAAGTTGCAGATCGACTTGCAGAACGGCACATGGATGTAGATGCAGTTGCGCGCCGGCAGCCGACTGATCGGGTTGCATACGGCTCGTTGCCAGAGGCCGGCGACCTCTTCCTCGGTCCACACGGTCTCCGGACCGTGCAGGTAGCTCAAGCGCGACGCGTCGCCGACGGTGCCGAGCTCGAGGTATCGACCGTGAAGAGCCTTGCGGCGGCTCATCCAGTCGTCGTCGCGCAAAGAAACCATTCTGGGTGCCGTTCTTACTACCTATCCTGCGATGCCACCACTGACAAGGTTGACGACAGACCGCCCACATCCGAGTTTCTTGCTTGATCGTGCTGGCCCCGGTACGTTCGCGGCATGCGTCGAAGCTTGGCTGCGCTTTGCCGAATCGCGTCGTTCTTCGTGATCACCGCAAACGCGGCGGGAGTGATGGCTCAGAACTTTCCTTTCGCCTCGCACCCGACCGGCTACGCGGCCGGGGCCATTTTGCCCAGTCACGTGTCGCAAGCAGCGCTCGATCAAGCGGTGCGCGATTTCTACGATGCGTGGAAACAGCGTTACGTGAAGCAGACCTGCGGCAGCGGCCGTTACGTCGTATTGACGCACGTCGGCCCGGGCAATCTGACGGTGTCGGAAGGCCACGGCTACGGCATGTTGCTCATGGCACTGATGGCCGGTCACGATCCGCAGGCGCACGAGATCTTCGATGGCATGTACGCCTACTACCGCGAGCACCCGACGTTGCTGCACTCGTACCTCATGGCGTGGAAGCAAGGGCGTTCGTGCAGCGGCGGTCCTAACACGCTCGATAGCGCCGCCGACGGCGACCTCGACGTGGCCTACGCTCTGCTGCTGGCCGACAAGCAGTGGGGCAGCTGCGGTGCGGTGAACTACCTGGTGGAAGCGCAACACGCCATCGCTGACCTCAAGGCTGGCGACGTCGATGCGTCGGCTCAATATGTTTTGCTGGGCGACTGGGTGTTGGCGGGCGATTCGACGTACTACCCGGCGACGCGGTCGTCCGACTTCATGCCCGACCATGGGCGCAGCTACGCCGTCGCCAGCGGCGATTCGGCGTGGAACGGGCTCATCGACCAAACCTACGCGATCGTCGATGCGCTGCAGATCAATCACAGCCCGAACACCGGTCTGCTGCCGGATTTCGTACGCGACCCGCTGGCTGCGCCCGTACCCGCCGGAGCAAACTTTCTCGAAGGGCCAAATGACGGCGCCTACGACTACAATGCATGCCGCGACCCGTGGAGGCTGGCGACTGATTTTGTGATCAACGGTGAAACGCGGGCGAAGACGGCGGTACAGAAGATCAACGTATGGATTCAGACGCGGACCGGCGGGGATCCGAATGCCATCGCCAGTGGTTATCAACTGAACGGCAGCGTCAGCCCCGGCGCCAACTATCTCTCGATGGCCTTCGTCGCCCCACTTGGCGTCGGCGCGATGGTCGACGCCGGCAATCAGGCCTGGCTCAACACCTTGTGGGACCTCATCGCCGCCACGCCGTTGAGCGCCGGCGGCTACTACGAAAACACACTCAAGCTTCTGAGCATGATCGTCATGTCGGGCAACTGGTGGGCGCCGCAGCTGGTGTCGGCACCGACATGCGCGCCGCAGGGCACGCCATTGTGCACCAACGGCGGGTACATCTCCGGAACGTCGCTCCGCCTTGGAGCGCTGCTGTCGGCATCCGGAAGTCAGCGTCTGACCCTGAGCGGCAAGTTGTTCTTCCCCCAAGGCGTCCCGGTAACAACACCCTACACCAACGGCGCGCAGATCCTCGTCGACGATCTCGGCGCCGGAGGTTCGGCGCTCTTTGACCTGACTCACGTGACCATCCCGATTCCGCCGGCTGCGGCCGGCGCCTGTGACACGCTGAAGGACGGCTGGACGGTGGGCAAGGTGTCGACGACCTACCGCAACGGTTCGACGGCGCTCGATCCGCCCGTATGTACTCTCGGCTCCAGCCACGGCCTGCGCAGGCTGAAGTATCGTCCACGCACCAACCGCGATCTCGACTTTGAGGTTACGGCCGGTCCATCGACGCTCGCCGCACCTGTCGGTCCGCTGCGCGCAACCCTGGTCCTGGGAAGCACGGCAGCCGCCGGCGACAACGGCGGATGCGGACTGAGTCGCTCGCTCACCTGCAGCGGGACTGCGGGAGCACGGCGCTGCAAGTAGCTAACGTCTACAGCTCTCGAGCAGGTTGCCTACGGCGGCAATAATTTCGTCGATTCCGATCTGGCCATCATGATCGGTGTCGCCGGCCGTACAGACCTCCAAGCCGGAGTCGCCAAGGGCGACTTCGACCATCCGTACGAGCTCATCGACGCTCACCTCGCCGTCGCCGCCGCAGTCGCCGGCGCAGACGATATCCGTTGGGGTTCCGCTTGGCGACGGTGTTGAACCAGCCGAAGGGCTGATTGTGCCAGTCGGCTCGCTTAGCTCGGTCGTAGTGGGCGATGGTGATGGCGTCGNNNAGTGGGCGATGGTGATGGCGTCGGTGATGGCGTCGGCATAGGCACAACCGTCGGCGTACAGTCGGGGGGCGTATCACCGTCGCCACACGACAAGCACGGCTCGATACAATCCAGCTCTCCGGAACCGCACGGTGGCTTTGGCTCGACGGTCGGAGCGGGCTGAATCGAGTTTGGGCGGAAGACGGGCAGTGGATCGTTCAGGAAAACCAGATCGACCGTACCGTCGGTAGCCTGCCGGCGCGATCCGATGTGGCGCATGTCAATTGAGCCGTCGATTTTCAGATGCCCGTTTGCGGCGATGGTGCTGTCTCCACCTCGCTCGGGGCTAAGACCGATGAGCTTGCCAGTACGAGTGAAGGTGACGTCGCATGCGTAGATTTCGATCGTACCCGCCGATGGACACCCCTCGAAATTGCAAACGCCGGAGCTGACATCGATCGTGTTCGATACGACCAAAGAACCGGAACCCCTGTTACCGGCGCTGATGAACAATTCACCGCCGTAGGCTTCGGGGGCAAACAGTCAGGTCACTGTGACGGTGCCGCTGATGGTCATGTTGCCTCCGGCTTCGATTCCTACTTGGGCATCACCCACCTGAGAGCTGGCGTCGATTTTCCCCGCCAGCGTCATCGTCGTAACGGCACGGAGGTTCAATTCGCCGCTATCACACTCTGCCGCATCGGTGCCGTATCCGTGCACCGACACCATCGCACCAGGCGAGAGCAACAGGGCTCGGCCGGAATTAATCGACAAGTCACCGCCGGCCCCGCCGAACCCCCGACCATCTCCTGAGATGGAAGCGGCAATGGTCAGGTCACCGTCGACGGAGTCGATCCTGGCCCCACCACCGCAGCCACCCTCGTTCTGGTCGTCACTGCCGTCGATTTGGATCGGACTGTCGAGGATTCGCACGTTGTTACCGGCGTCGATTTCAACATAACCGCCGTCGCCGTTGGAGGCGGTACCATTGGCTACTATACCGCGCACGATGACGTCGCCGCGCGCCGTCAAATCGACCTGTCCGCCGTAGCTGCCCGAGACATTGAGAGGCGCGCCAAGGTCGATCTTGCCGTCGGCGTCCATCTCAATCGTGCCGCCACGCGTTCTCGACAGGCTCCCGCCGCCGGCGAGAACCTGGCTTCCAGGAAGACTGACAATATCGTGTGCCGATGTAATGTCGATGTACCCACCGCCCGCCAGCGAAGCGTGCAGCTCTTGATCGGCTTTGAGCCGTCCTGCGATGGTCACGATACCGCCGGCGTCGATTTCGATGTATCCCGCCTGACTCGTTCCTGACACTTCAATTCGTGCCCGCGCGTCGCCGTTCTTCTGTAGGACAACGTTGCCGCTCGCATGAATCACCACCGCACCGCCCTGGTTGGTAGGTGCGCTACTGCCCGTGCCACGACCGTTGATGTAGGCCCCTGACGACGGTGCGGCCGCCAGGATCAGGTCGTTGGACACAAGGATCATCGTTCCCGAGCCGATCGTCAGGACAGCCGACGGCGCCAGCATGACGTCGCGACCGCTGAAGTCGAGAGTGCAACCGTCGGCAACGGTGTACTGTTTGACAATCGTACAGGGGCCGGACAGCGGACAGGCGGGCTCCTGAGCGCTGATGTCGGCGGCGCTACACGCCCCGAGCGCCGCGGCTTGGCGAGCCAACGCCAGCGCCGCCGCTACCACCGTCAGGGCAATCGCCGCACGCATGGCCTCCAGCGTTACCACCACCGGGTCGACGAGCACAACAAGAGTCGACTGCGTGCTGCCGAGCTCCTAGGCTCACGTCTATCCTATCGAGTGAGTTAACCCTAATCTGACAGTGTGCCGTGCAAAGACGGCGATTTCCAGTGGGTGTGAACCCCACCCGGCAAAGGGTCGCTCCAGCCGGAAGCAGTCGGAGCGGTGAGAGGAGGCAACGAATTTCGCTGAAAC
>JACQEN010000100.1 GCA_016200585.1 Deltaproteobacteria bacterium | reverse complement strand
GAAGACGCAGAGAAGAGAAGGCTCAGGGTGTGAAATGGCCGGAAACGGAGAGCTCATTTTCAATGGGCTTTGATTTGCCACACTCGGTGGTTTGGCGAGCTGCATTCTCTGCGCCTCGGCGCCTCTGCGGTGAGGTTTTTACGTCACTTCAAGGTTAAGGGTGAGACGATTGCTCGCCCGGCAGCTAGATTTGCTGGGCCTCCAGCGCGGATCGCTTGCGGCTCTTCATCAGGCGCACGTTCGAGCCGTTGGATCGCGCGGAGCCGAACAAGAACGTTTCGATCTCGTCGATGCGCTTGCCGGCGTCGCGGTAGCCGATGTCGATGAGGGCGCTGGTGTACGACGAATCGAACAGCAGATAGCTCATGAGGTCGGCGCTCTGGGCGTCGGGGGTGCCGAGACCGTCCATCAGGAAGCGCACCAGGCGTGGCATCTTGTACGCCAGCGTCTTGGCGACGATGGCCAGATCTTCCGACGGGCTGACGATCATCGGTTCGATGGTACGCATCGGCTCGCTGACCGCGTCGCCGGTTGCCGTCTCCGGCGCTGCGCTGGCGTGCGCCCGGATCAACTGGTTCATGCGTTGCAGGTGGTCGAAGTCGGTGTCGAGGTGATCGAGGAAGATGGCGTTGAGGAAGACGCCGCAGATCTGCGATAGCGGTGGCTTTGCCATGATCGGTTTTTCGTCGCGTCGCGCCACCAGCTCGGTGTTCGAGAGGTCGTCGGCCGACTGCTGGCAACGTACGCCGATGCCGAAGACGCGATCAGCGCCGAGTCGAATCGCCGGGCTGAACGGCGTGACCAGCCGCAGGCCACCGTCGCCGAAATAGAAATCGCCGACCTCGGAGCGCACGAGCACCGGTTGAAAGACGATGGGGATCGCTGCCGAGGCCAAGATGTGATCGATGGTTAGACGGACCGAGAGGGTCACGCGGCGACTTTTCGCCCACAGGGGGTGACCGGGGCGGCCCTCGATGAAGATGAAGGACTTGCCGGAGTGATAGCTGGTAGCCGTGATAGCGGCGGCGAAGAGATGACCCTTGCGGATCGCTTCGCCGACTCCTTCGAGGTTGAGATGCTGGGTGAGGTAGCGGCGCAGAGGTTCAGCGTTGAGCAGCGACTGCATTCCCGGCTGCCCGATCAAGCCGCCCAGCGCGAGATCTTGCAAGAGTCGCAAGCCGTTCATGCCAAGCGACACGGCGTCGTTCTTGAAAACGTTGTGGACCTGCAATTCGGCCCAGAGCTTAGCCAGGCTCTGCGTCGCCGCGCCGAAGTCGTCGCTGCGCGACGCGATGGTCGCGCCGTTGATTGCTCCGGCCGACGCCCCGGTAACGATTTGAAACGGCGACGGCGAACGGCGCAACGCCGGAAGCTCGCCTAGCCGCTTCAGCACCCCCGCTTGATATGCACCGCGTGCGCCCCCTGCGGTTAGAACCAAACCGAGCATAGTCCGCCTCCTGGCTCGGATGAGCAGACCACGTGCCATCGACGCCAAGCTGCCGTCTAGGGACTCGCGTCACCGGGAGCCAGGGTCACTGCCCGTGGATGGGGCAAGACGCTGCTGCAGCTTTACGCGGCCCGCTGCGTTGGGTTTGCGTCAAGACCAGAAGCTCAGGGATCACGGGAACAGGTCCACCGGGAACCGGTGCCGCGTCCGCCGCCATGCTACACGCGACCGAAGCACGACGCTTGGGTCGATCTGCTGCAAAGGGCCTTGTCGACTGTCCCGCGTGCGGCGGCAGGCAGCGTATGTCCGTTGACTTCCTGCCCTTCTTAGTCCACTGCTTAGCTAAGGATGACCGAGGTCAACATTCACGAGGCAAAAACGCATCTCTCGAAGCTGCTGGCTCGCGTGGCTCGCGGCGAGGAGGTGATCATCGCGCGCGCCGGTCGGCCGGTGGCGCGGTTGGTTCCTGTCAATCGACCGCGAAGGCGTAGGATACTGGGTGCGGACAAGGGCAAGGTCTTCATCGCGGATGACTTCGACGCTCCTTTGCCTGACGACATTCAGCGATCGTTTGAGTCGTGAGAGCACTGCTCGACACGCAGTGTTGGCTGTGGATGAGAAGTGCGCCCGAACGGCTCACGGTGCGGGCACGGCGATTCGTGTCCGCGCCGCAAACCGACCTTTTTCTGTCGGCCGTGAGCATCTGGGAGCTGGCGATCAAGATGTCCATCGGCAAGCTGCGTCTGCCGGAGCCGTTGTCCGAGTACGTGACCTCACGAATCCACGATGACGGCATTGTGCTGCTTGCCGTGCAACCCACGCATGCAATGCGCGTAGCTGAGTTGCCCTTGCACCACCGTGATCCGTTTGACCGCATGCTGGTCGCGCAGGCCCAGGTCGAAGGTCTGTCGCTGGTCAGCGCCGACCGCGAGCTCGCGAAATACGACGTCGAGCTGATTCGCGCCTGAAAGGCCGCAAACGCTTCGAAGGCATACCCTGGAAAGGAGCTGCGTCCCCGTTTTTGGCGGACTGCGGGAACGTGAGTGTTGGGACTTCAGTGGGGTCGCTATCCGTCGCCTAACACACGATCGAGCGCCATTTCTCGGATCGTAGTGAGGGCGAAGACAGCCAGCGTATCCTCAGGGTCGAAGAAGCGTGTTTCGACGAAGCGTGTTCTGCCGCGGCTCTTGATCAGTCGGCTTTCGACCAGGAAATGCGGTCCGACGATCGGCTCGAAGTAATCGAGGCGCATGTTGGTGGTCGCCAGCCAGGTGCGGAAGCCGACGGCCGGTGCGTCGTTCAACTTGCCGGCGCGTACGGTCAGCAGCGCAATGAGGTCGACGTAGGTTGGTGTGAAACCTCCGAACAACTGGCCGCGCGGATTCTTGACGTGGTCGGGCAGGTGAGCTCGCACGCGCAGCAACCCGGGCTTCTCTTCCACCAAGGTCCAAGCGTACGCTTCGAGGAAATCACCGGCCGGATGTCCCTTGCCGACCAATTGTCCGGGCTCGCGCTTCATCCACGGACGGTGGAACGGTTGTTTGGCCGGAAACTTTGAAATGGGGTCCATGGAAATGACAGGAGGCGACGGCATCGATGCCGCCGCCTCCTGGGATCGTTCAAGATACGGAACGTTTACTGGCCGCGGATGCGCAGCTCCGTGCGCCGGTTCTCAGCTCGTCCTTCGGCGGTCTCGTTGCTGGCCACTGGACGCGACTCGCCGAAACCTTCGACCGAAATCCGACTTGCTGAAATGCCGCCGGCGATCAGGTAGTCACGCACCGCATTGGCACGGCGTTCGGACAGCTTCTGATTGTAGGCATCGCTGCCGACACTGTCGGTGTGCCCCTCGGCGATCACGGCGACGCCGCCTTCGCTTTTCAACGTAGCAACCGCCTCGTTGAGAACGACGCTGGCGTCGGGCCGGATGGTCGACTTGTTGGTATCGAAGTTGACCCCGCGCAGGACGATCTTCTTCTTTTGCGGCGCGGGAGTAGGAGCCGGAGGTGGGGCGGGCTGAGCTTGTGCCACGGGGGCCGGGGCTTCCGGTGCGGCTTCGTTGTAGGTCAGGCTCAGACCGACGGTCGCGAAGGTTACATTCTTTCCCGGCACGACGCGCTGATCGATCCAATTGTAGCGACCGAAGGCGCCGACCAACCAATCGTCCGAGAGTCTCAGATTGAGACCGCCACCGGTCGAGTAGGCCCATGAGGTCCGGCTGATGGCCGTGTCGGGATTGAGACCGGTCACCACACCGCCCTCCCAGGTGCCGTACGGCTCGAGCTGCGTCGAACCCAAGCTGAACGGGAACGCTAGACGCGGGCCGGCGTGAAAGCCGAGGCCCAACGTCGAGTCGGCATCGCGAATTCCGGGTCGATTTTTTTCCGGCAGGCCGACGAATTGGACCTGACCCATCAGGCCGAGCACGTCGTTGAACATGTACCCGAAGTACGGACTGATGGCACCGCCGGTATGGGTTCGATCGTGGAACTTGTCCAACGGAATTGCCGCCCCGACGTCGACCCCGGCAATGGCGCCTTTGTCGGCGCGTGCCGCACGCGCTTGAGCCAGCGGAAACAGCGCTGCGGCCAAGATCAGTCCCGTCACCAATCGTCTCATTTCGTCCTCCTTCTGTCCCCTCTTGTGGGCGCCGATAGTCGCCCGCGTCTTCCCGCACCGCCTCCGGCCAAATCTGGGCAAGGGGGGTCTACCCCAGCGGCCTCTCCCGTGGCGTCGCTTACCGCAGGTGTCGTTGCGGGACAAGGGGCTCGTAGGGTTGAGGCTCAGGATGACGGCGGCGAGACGCTGACTTGGTAGGTCCCCGACACCGTGGCGAGCACTCGATACCCGCCGTCGACGGCGATGATCTGTGGCGTTTCCAGACCTTCGCCCTGGACGATGGGCGGGCCGCTGCCGTGCTGTGGTACCCACAAGTCGAGCTGCCCGGGGGCGTCGCTCATACCGAAAAGTCGCATCAGCGCTGTGTCGCCGTCGCTGACCAAGGCAAGCAAGCGGCCCGGTGCCGCACGCGGGTGGGGGCGCGACAAGACCGTCGTCCATTCAGGGATCGGTCCGAGGTTGAGATCACCCGGGCAGCCTTCGAGGCGGAACTGGATGATCTGCGGCGCCGGCGTGCCGCCGATGTGTCCGATACTGTGCGGGTCGCCGCAGGCTTGCTTCCACTGCCACCAGGTGCCGCCGACCAGCAGCTGATCTTCCTGTTGAGCGTAGCGGATAAGCTTGTCCTTGTTCGCCGGCGGATCGCTGAACCAGCCGAACTCGCCGATCCAGAACGTCGTCTGGTACTTCGCGGCATCGCTCGCGGCGTGTGCGAAGGTCGTTTCGAGAGAGATGTTGTTGATCGAATCGCCGTAGTTGTGCGGCGCGAAGACGATGTTGTCGTCGGTGGTGAAATCGGGCGAAAAGGCAACGTCGACTGCCGGCCACAAGATCACCGGCTCGAAGAAGACGATGTGCCCCGCTCCGCCGGCGGTGTGCTCGGCAGCGCGGATGGCGGCGATCGCACGGCCCGAATACGCCGCAAGCAGCGCCGGTGCGGTCGAGATCGACGCGCCGAAGTGCGGCTCGTTGAGCAGGTCGTATCCGGCAACGGCGGGCTCACGCGCAAACTCCGATGCCAGCGTTGCCCAGGCGTTGACCAACGACGTCTGGATGCCGTCGCGATCATCGTAGAAGTTCTTGAAAGCGGCGACGACGGCGGGCGACAGCTCGCGCGTGCTCAAAGCACGACAGGTGCTGGCGCCGTCGGTGATCGTTGCCCATTGCGGCGCGCCGTCCCAACCGATCGCCGTCTCGCGCGTTGCCGAACAAACCGTCCCCGGTGGCGAGGCGATGTACTTGCCCCAGGCGTCCTGATGCATGTCGAGAATCGTGTAGATCCCCTGCGCTTTGGCGGCGTCGACCGCCGCGTGGATGCGCCGGATGTAGTTGCGGTCGATCTGCCCCGGTTGCGGTTGCAGCGACGACCAGCTGAGGATCAAGCGTACGGCATTGAGGCCGTAGCGCGCCATGGTCGGGAAGTCGTCGCTCATCAACGGGATCACCGACGGCAAATCGGGATTGCCTTGAAAGTAGTCGCCGAGCGAGTTGAGGTTGACGCCGCGCAGCAACACCTGCCGTCCGCTGGCGTCGAAGATGCCGGGATTTGTGCCGCGCGTCGCGTGCAGGGCTTGCAATGGTGGCAACGGCTTCGTCGAGGAAGACGGCTCGCCGTCGTCGCCGCAAGCGGCGAGAAGAACGACGGTAAGAAGCGCTATGGCCGCGCCGAGCCTTCCAGGTTGCATGCTAGCCTTCTAGGGCATCGACGAGGTTGAGGCCATAGGAGGGGAATTGAGGATTGGTGATTTTTGATTGGCGATTTCGGTCTTCAAATCACCCATCTCCAATCGTCAATGGTCGTCAATATTCAAACCTGAGGTCGGCCGGAAACTCGCCGACAGCGACCTGATCGGCAGCAAAATCGTCGACGGCACGACCATTGATGGTCACCGCGCGCAACGGCCGCGGCAGAGGTGGTTGAACGATGATCTTGCCGGGCGGCATGTCGAGGTCGCCGGTGATCGTTACGGCCATCGCGTTTGCTCCGTCGCTGCGCAGGCGGTAGCTCAATACGCCGTAGTGAGTCGGCAGACGCTTCACCGTGACTCCTTTGTCGCTCTGCACCCACGCTCCGGGGATGCCTGCAGCGAGCACCAGGGCGTGGTCGGCTTCGCGTTCGTAGGCAAAGAAACTGCGCAGCGATTTTACGAAAGTCGCGCCGATCCAAGTATGCGGCATGTCACCGATGAAGCGCGGCAGGTTGGCGTCGTGCCACAAAATTTCCGGCCACTGATTCCAGTCGAGCGGGCGGCGGTCGTCGAGCAGACGTTGCAACAGGGCGTTGGCGCGGTCGCGCTGGCCGAGGCGAACGAATGCCTCGACGTTGCGCAGCTCGTAGGGGGTGTAGGCTTCCCACGTGGTGTCGCTCTCGCGCTTCTGCACGATGTCCCAGTAACGATCGAATGTTCGACGGAGCGCCGGTTGCGGCAAGTTCTGTAACTCGCCTACCGTGCCGACGGCAATCGCCGTGGCGTTCGGATCAAAGTCGGCCAGCTCCACCGATCCGGGGATGTAGTCGAGCTTGTGGTCGCGAATGACCTGATTCAACGATGCGTAGAGATCGCTGCGGAAGGCGTCGCGCAAAGTCGCAAACGCAACCGCATGCTCGTTATCGCCGACGATCAGCGCCAAACTTGCGGCGTCCTTCAGTCCGCGCAAGGCCCAAAAATCGTCCCAGTATGAATGCACGGGCCGCGACGAGTAGCCCTCGTGGCTGATCGATTCCGGGAGCAATCCGAAGAACGCATGTTTGTCCGCCCGCTTGTAGGCTTCGGTCATTCGCTGCCGGCGCAGGTCCGCAAGCGACTCGACGGCGTGTACGATGGCCGGCCACAGGTCGCTCACCAAACCGATGTCACGCGTGAAGCGGTAGTACTCGGCGATGGTGTAGATGAGCTCGCCGTTGCTGTCGTTCTCGATCACGTTGTCCGGTCCATGACTGTCGACGCAGCACGGGACGCGCCCGTCGGCAGCTTGGAACGGCGCATACCAGCGGATGAAGTCGCGTACCTCGCTGGGGAAACCCATCTGCAGCAAGGCGGTGCTCATGATGGCACCGTCGCGGATCCAGGACCTGGCGTACGTCCGCGGCCCGGGATGCAACGCCGCATTGTCACGCGTTGCCAGGATGTGAGCCAGGGCCGAGTGCAGGGTCTGCCACGCCGGCATGGCCGGCGTCGGCAGCTGCAAGTCGACGCGCGACAGGCGCGTCGTCCATTCGCTGGTGGTTGCCCCGAGCCGTTTGTCGAACTGCGTCGCGGCGTCGTCGCCGATAATGCGATCGAGCTTCAACCCGGCTTTGCGTTGCGGCAAGGCGATGTAGATATCTCGGCTGCCGTGCGGCGGTAGATGGAGAACGTATTCGAGGGCTGCGGACGCGTATCCTAGAGGATCGGATGTCTGCACGCGCGGTGGCAATTTGCCCTGCAACAGAAAATCCGTCACCGAGCCTTCGTCGAAGGCCGCCGATCCGAAGCGATCGGGCGGCGTCTGTGCGACGAGCGCCGGATCCCCGTTGATCAGGACGGTACGCGCGTCGAAGACGATTTCGTTGATCGACGTCACACCGCCGACGAGGTTGAGGTTCTGCCACGGCGGCAAGACCTGAAACGGGCGCAGCGTCAGGTAGAGGGTGACGTCTTCGGAAGCTTCGCTGTGGTTTTCGACGCGGTAGCGCACATACAAGCCGGCGCCGCCGTCGAGCTTCGACGCTAGCGCCGTGACCAACAAGCCGAGGGTGTCGTGCAGGCGGTAGACCGAAGGGACGGGCAGGTAGCCGTTCTCCAACGACTGCGTCGAGACGCCGTCGTCCCAGGTGATCAGCTGGCCGTGGAAATAGAGGAACGGTTCGACGCTGAAGGAACGCGCCGCGGGTTCGATCAGTCCTTCGGCATTGATGATGCCGATCTTGCCGTCGGCCGGAACACCGATCACCGTCCAATACGTTTGTCGTCCGGCGTAGTATTTCGGGTAGCTGCCGGCGAACGTTTCGTTGGCGATGGCTTCGAAGAACTGGTTCGGCGACGCGACCAGCTCGTACGGCTTGACCGTGATGGCGCGAATCCCATAGCCCTGAGCGCGGCTGCTCTGGGCAAGCTCGAGACGCA
Source organism: Deltaproteobacteria bacterium (assembly GCA_016200585.1). Classification (GTDB taxonomy): domain Bacteria; phylum Desulfobacterota; class Binatia; order HRBIN30; family HRBIN30; genus JACQEN01. Next base: position 12,184 of record JACQEN010000100.1, on the reverse strand, counting down.
GGTAGCGCGATTCGGCGTCGGGCGTATAAATGTAGCTGCGGCCGCCGTGGCAGCGCGTGCTTTCAAAGAGCTGTGTCCAGTCCTGGCCGTCGTCCGAGGCTTGCAGTTGGTAGCTGACAGCGTAGTCGTCCGGATCCCAATCGATGACCAGGCCGCCGTATTCGCGTGGACGGCCAAAATCGATGAGCACCCACTGTTGCGATTCAACCGGGCCGCTCGACCAGACGGTGTACGAATTGCCGTCGAGCAAAAGCTCCGGGCCGTGATCGGGGAGGGAGGTCGAAGCACTGACCTTTGGCGGCTCGTCGGGATTCTTTTCGACGCGCCGCTGCTCGAACTCGAGGTCGTCGATCCAAATCGAACCTTTACCGCCCGTAGCCGCCGAGATGGCGATTTCTATGAAGGCGATCTGCTTGGGTGGACCACCACCCAGCGGTCCCCAGGCAAAGTGGATACGCGGATCCTTGATAGCCACGTGCCGCCAGTCGGCCGGGAACTGATAGCCGCGCTGGTTGTACCACCAGACGTTTTGCCCGCTGCGGTCGATCAGTTTGAATTCAAGATTGTTGTTCGGCGCGACACCGCGGATCCACAACTTGAAGGCGTAGTTCGTCGGCAGGGTCAGGTTGAACGCCTTGCGCACCATGACGAAGCGACCGCCGGATTGGAAGTCGAAGTCGATGCGCATGCCCATGCCGTTGCGCCCGGCGTCCGGGGCGATTTCGATATGTGCGCCGTCGTCGGCGGAAGCCTTCCATTCGCTGAGATCCTCAAACGTATCGAGGACCGTCTGCGCCACCACGGTTGGCGTTTTCAGCAACGTCCAGATCAACGCCATGGCAATCCATGCCCACCACCGCACCGCTCCCATTTGGCCTCAGCCCAAGCTTCTACTTACGCTACGAGGCTTGGCATTTCCAACGGAAAGCAGCGCCGATCTTGCCGTAGGGGGCGGCGCGCATAATCTGAGATGGAGGCCGCGAACGGCGAACCGGGGACGGTCGGTCTGGCTACCCCACTGCGTTGACTTCCACTGGCGCCACGCCCACGATGGGCATTCAGCTTCGCGAGAATCATCTTCCGAAACGAGCCGAGGAATGAACAAAGGTTTGGTTGCCGGCATTGCCATTGTCGTTTTGCTCCTGCTGGTCCTGTGGATGCGTCCTTCGAGCCAGGAGTCGCCGGCTCAGCTGGAGGAACGGGCTGCAACGCTGGAGCGCGATTCGCTTGCGACGCGCGACGGACGTTCGGGCTCGAGTGCCGGTCTTGGCGGCGAACATTCCGGCGACCGTCGAACGGCTTTGGGCAACGGCAGAGGCTCCGATAGCTCTCGGGGGGGCGATGCTGATTCGCGGCGTGGCGAAGCCGTGGCCTTACGTGAACGCTTGGCAGCAGCCGGTGCTCGTGCCGCAGCGCGCGGCGGCACCGCCGGTGGCTCGGATGCCGGGTCTGAAGTTGACGGTGAGATGCGCGACGAGCCAGCCACGGAGGTCGGCGGCGAGCGCGGCGTCGTGCAGGCGAAGAATGCCCAGAACGCTCCGGGGCGGCAGGGCTCGCAGGACAGCACGACGATCAGCGAGATCGGCGGTGAGCCGGTTCCCGAGGTCGCCTACAACGGCGGCATCGACAAGAGCTTCGACACGCAGACGCAGACCCAGGTGCAGGACGTCGGCAAGATCAGCGGCGAAGCGGGGACCGTTTCATTTTGGGTCAAACCCGGATGGGGTCCGGACAGTCAGGACGATGCCAATTTCGTGCAACTCGGCGACAGCAGCCTGCGCTTCGCAAAAAACGTCAACTATCTGCGTTTCGAATACTTCGACAAGAACGGCACCGAGCAAGGTGTCGGCGTCAACATCGGCGACTGGAGAGAAGGTGACTGGCACCAGGTCGCCGGAACGTGGAACGGGAAGACGTACGAGCTGTTCGTCGACGGCAAGCCCGGTTCGCAGAACACTTTCCCGCAGCCGCCCGACTTCCAGAAGGATACCCGGGTTCTCGTCGGCTCGAACTTCGGCTCCAATATTCCTGTGGCCCCGGGAGAGATTACCGGGCTTCAGGTGCTCAATCGCCCTTCGAGCGCCGGCGAGATCGCGCAGCAACATCAGACCGGCCAGCGTCCGAAGTAGGAGCGCCGCGCGTTACCCCGACAGGCGGCTCTTGCAGCAGCAAGCGGGCCAGCGGTCTGCGGACACGTCGGGCACTGCGCGAGAAAGCGGCACTGTCGCCAGCTCGGTGCCCACTCCTCGCGCCGACGGTTGGATTCGACCGCTCTGGCATGTCAACCGCTTACAAGCAGAAGCGGGAGGGCAGGGGCATTCAAGTAGATCAGAACCGTAACGGGGCGATTGATTCGCCGATTCAAGCCTATCTCGAAGAATTGTGCCGCCGGTTCGCCAAGAATCGCGACGGTGACGTCGCCACCTACATCCCCGAGCTGGCCAAGGCCGACCCGGAGTGGTTCGGTATCAGTATCGCGACGTCCGACGGGCAGGTTTACGAGGCCGGTGACTCACGTCAGACCTTCACCATTCAGTCGATCTCAAAACCCTTTACGTATGGCCTCGCCCTTGAGGATCGTGGCCGCGACGCGGTCCTCGCCAAGATCGGCGTCGAGCCGACCGGCGACGCCTTCAACTCCATCAGTCTGGCGCCCGGAACAGGCTGTCCGTTGAATCCCATGATCAACGCCGGCGCGATTGCGGCAGCGTCGCTGGTCGCCGGGCGTTCGCCGGCAGACAAGCTGGAACGGTTGATGGCGGTGTTTTCCTTCTACGCTGGGCGCCACTTGGATCTCGACGTCGCGGTGTACGAGTCGGAGAGTCAGACCGGCCACCGCAACCGCGCCATTGGCCACATGCTGCGTAACTTCGGAATCCTTACCGAGGACCCGGAACCCGTGCTCGATTTGTACTTCCGCCAGTGTTCGATCGCCGTCGACTGTCACGACTTGGCGTTGATGGCCGCGACGCTTGCCAACGGCGGCGTCAATCCGCGCACCGGCGAACGCGCCGTGCGTGCCGATCTGGTGCCCAGCATTCTCAGCGTCATGACGACCTGTGGGATGTACGACTCCGCCGGTGAATGGGTGTACTGGGTGGGTATGCCGGCGAAGAGCGGCGTTGCCGGTGGCGTACTCGCCGTGCTGCCCGGGCAACTCGGCATCGGAATCTTCTCGCCGCGGCTCGACGCACACGGCAACTCGGTGCGCGGCGTGGCGGTTTGCAAAGAGCTTTCGCAAACCTACAACTTGCACCTGACGCGCGCACCGCGGGCGCTGCATGCCGCTGTCCGCTCGCGCTACACCCTGGCGTCAATCAGCTCACGCCGCATGCGCCACGAGGCGGAACGCAAGCTCTTAGATGCAGACGGCCACCGTGCGCGGGTTTACGACGTGCATGGCGATCTCACGTTTTCAGCTGTCGAACCGCTGGTGCGCCAGCTCGTCGACATCAGCGCCGATGTCGAGGTTGTGGTCATCGGTTTTCGGCGGGCCGAACACGTCGACGACGCAGCCTCGCGTCTGTTGCTCGATCTGGCACTGCGCTTCGCGGCGTCCGGCAAGCATATCGTCTTCGTGAGCTTGCAACGTCATCCCGGCGTCCGGCGCTTTCTCGAAGAAGGTGCAGCGGCGTCCGGCGTGCGTCTGCCGGTGTTTCGCGACATCGATCCGGCGCTCGAATGGTGCGAGAACCTGCTGCTGCGGTCGTCCACGCCGGCATTGACGGATCCGGGGTCGGTGCAGCTGGTGGACCACAACATCTGTCGTGGGATGGCACCGCAAGAGTTGCACGTCCTCGAAGGTCTCCTCGAGCCGCGCCGTTTTGGCGCCGACGACCTTATCATCCGCGAGGGCGATGCGGCGCAGGAGATCTATCTGCTGATGCGCGGCGAGGTCAGCGTTACGGTTGACCTGCCGAACGGCCAGCGCGAGCGCTTCTCGACGCTCGCCCCGGGCATGGCCTTCGGCGAGCTCGCAGTGGTAAACCGCGGCGTGCGCAACGCCGATGTACGCGCCGACACCGAAGTCGAGTGCTACGCGCTGTCAACCGCCGCTTTCGATCGCCTTGGCGAGACCCATCCGGCCATTAAGATCACCGTGCTCGAAAACCTGTTGCGTAACGTCGCCCGCATGCTCAGTCGCGCTAATCAAGAACTGGCGACGCTGGCGAGCTAGGTCCGGACGCCGAACCATCGGCGGGCCCCCCCGTGGTTGTCCGGCAATCTCGCTACTGAGAATCACGCCTTCCGTATTCTTGGAATCGCGGCCGGATTGAGCCGCCTGGGGCACGTCCTTGCCGTGGCGGCACGTACGTTGCTCACCATTGCTGCGATCGGGATAGCAACGACGATGCATGGGGATTTGGAATCATGAGCGTCCAGGGTATTGATTTCTCGCAGCTGTCGCTGCGCGACGCTCTCGATCTGGCAATTTTGATCGAAGAGGAAGCGCACGAGCGTTACAACGAGTTTGCCGACCAGATGGATCTGCACCATACGCGCGAGGCGGCTGAGTTCTTTCGCTTTATGGCGGCGAACGAAGCCAAGCATGGGGCCCAACTGCTCGAGCGCCGTATCGAGCTGTTCGGTTCTGCACCGCGCAAAGTGACGCGGTCGATGTTGTGGGACGTCGAGGCTCCCGATTTCGACCAGGCGCGGGCGTTCATGACGCCGCGTCAAGCAATGCAAGCGGCGCTGCATTCGGAGGAGAAGGCGCACGCCTTTTTCGTTGCTGTGTTGCCGCAGGTAACGATTGTCGAGGTCAAAGCTCTGTTCGACGAGCTGCGCGAGGAAGAGGTGGCGCATCAGGATCTGGTCAAGGCGGAGCTGGCGAAGCTGCCTCCCGATCCGCCGGGGAGTCCCGACGACTTCGAAGACGAGCCCACGGCTCAGTGAGTCGAGAGATGCTGGAAGCAAGCGCCGATCTGCGCCTACGTCCGATCGCTCTACCGGCCGAGCACGGCAGTTGGGGCTTGGTGACGGAGCCGATCGCATTAGGTCTATTGGTTGCGCCCTCGTGGGGCGGGCTGTGCCTGGGGCTGGGTGCCTTTGCGGTTTTCCTGACCCGCAGGCCATTGAAGGTCGTGCTTGCCAGCCGCCGGCACGCCGACTCGACGCGTTTCACGGTCGCAGCGATGTTCATCCTGGCGTACGGCGCTTGCGCCGTGCTCGGGTTCACTGCTGCGTACGCCTTGGCGGGGTCGAGGCCTCTGTTGCCGTTGGCGGTCGTCAGCCCCCTGATCGGTGTTTTCCTCGCCTACGACATCAGCAATCAAAGCCGTACCTGGCAGGCCGAGCTCGCCGGCTCGATCATCTTCGCCATGGTGGCGGCGGCGATTGCCGTCGCCGGCGGTTGGATGACGGCGCCGGCTCTAGCCCTGACCGGCGTGCTCGTGGCCCGCGCCATTCCCTCGATCCTCTACGTGCGCAATCGCCTTCGACTCGATCGCAAGCGCCCGCACAACCGCCCGGTGACGTTGGCGGCGCATGCAGTAGCGCTGGCGGCCGTCGCCACTCTGGCCGCAGCCGACCTGCTGCCGCGGCTGGTGATATTGCCGTTCCTGGCGTTGCTCGTGCGCGCTGTAGTCGGGCTCTCCGAGCGCCGCCAACCAGCTACGCCCAAGAAGATCGGACTGACAGAAATGGGCTACGGCCTGGCAACGCTGTTGATTCTGGTCGTCTGCTACTGGACCAACTTGTACTGACCGCTGCGAGCCGATCCGAGCTCCGAGGCATGGCATGCGCGGGGTTACTGCTTTATCTTACGCGGCGCCATGCTTGCCCGTGCCGCTTTACTTGTCGCACTGACGTTGACGCCGGCACAGGCGTTCGAGCCGCAGGGTTCCGCTCTGGCGCGTACGGCGATCGACCAGTGCGACGCGGTTCCGGATCATCCGACGCCGCAAAGCTTGGAAGCAGTGACGCGGGGGCTGGCGCTGGCGGAGCAGGCTGTCGAAGCCGATGGCAACGACGCTACGGCGCATTTCGCGCTGTTCTGCAACCTTGCCAAACAAACCGAGCTGCGCGGCGTCAGCGTGCAGAATCTGCTCAGCCTGCACCGGCTGCATACCGAAATCGATACGGCGCTACGTCTGGCGCCCGACTACGGCGACGCTTTGATCGCCAAGGGTGCTTTTCTGTTGCATCTGCCGCGGCTGCTGGGCGGCGACGCGCGTGCGGCCGAGGGTCTGCTACGCCATGCCGTCGAGCTCGAACCGCAGCGCATCAGCGCCCGCCTATACCTGGCGCAAGCTCTCGCAGCTTTGGACCGCCGTAAAGAAGCGGGGGACCAAGCCCAGGGTGCCCTGTCGTTGGCGACCGATGCACGACGGCAGGAACAAGCCGACGAAGCGCGCGCCCTTTTGGCAAGACTCGCCGAGTAAGAGAGCTTGCGGGAGGAAACGATGGACAAGACGGCACTGCGGCGTTTCGTGGAGCGAGCCTGGAACGACAGCATCACGCCGGCGCTGGTGGAGTACATCAAGATCCCCAACCAGTCGCCGGGCTTCGACCCGCAATGGCGCGAGCATGGACACATGGACGCCGCCGTCAACCTCATCCGCGCCTGGATCGACGCACAGGGAGTACGCGGTTTGCAGCTCGACGTCGTGCGCGACGGGGCGCGCTCGCCGCTGTTGTTCATCGAGGTTGCCGGCGATGCGCGCCAGACCGTCCTGATGTATGGCCATCTCGACAAGCAGCCGCCGATGGAAGGTTGGAACGCCGGCCTCGGGCCTTGGACACCGGTGCTGCGCGACGGCCGCCTGTATGGCCGCGGCGGTGCCGACGACGGCTATTCGGCGTTTGCCGCTGTGACTGCCATCCGCGCGTTGCAGGAGCAGGGCTTGCCGCACGCCCGCTGCGTCATCTTGATCGAAGCCTGCGAGGAAAGCGGCAGCGGCGATCTGCCGCATTACGTCGATCGCTTGCAGGCCCGCATCGGCAACCCCAATTTCGTCGTCTGCCTCGACTCGGGTTGTGGCAACTACGAGCAGCTCTGGTTGACCGCTTCGCTGCGCGGCATGGTCAACGGAACGCTCACCGTCCGCGTGCTCGACGAAGGCGTGCATTCGGGGGGAGCCAGCGGCATCGTGCCGTCGACCTTTCGCATCGCTCGCCAACTCCTCAGCCGTATCGAGGATGAAAGCAGTGGCGAAGTTCTGCTCCCCGACCTCTGGGTCGATATTCCGCGCGAGCGCCGCCAGCAGATCACGACGACCGCGGCGGTCTTGGGCGACACGATCGGCAAGTCGTTCCCTTATCACGCCGCGGCACAGGCGATTGGCGATGACCCGCGCGAGTTGTTGCTCAATCGTACCTGGCGGCCGCAGCTCGAAGTCACCGGCGCTTCCGGCTTGCCGGCTCTGGAAAACGCCGGGAATGTCCTGCGACCGGCGACGACGCTGAAGCTCTCCATGCGTTTGCCACCGACCGCAAAACCAAAACTAGCCGCGGCGGCGCTGAAACGAGTTCTCGAACACGACCCGCCCTACGCCGCCAGTGTGCGCTTCGATTGTCACGAAGGAGCCGGTGGCTGGAACGCTCCGGCGCTGGCCCCGTGGCTGGCGCAAGCCGTCGACCAGGCGTCGCAAGACGTCTTTGGCAAACCGCCGTGCTTCATGGGCGAAGGTGGAACCATTCCGTTCATGGCAATGCTTGGGGAGAAGTTTCCCGAGGCGCAGTTCATGATCACCGGAGTGCTCGGGCCCCACTCCAATGCTCATGGGCCGAATGAATTTCTCGAGCTGAGCATGGCCAAGGGCCTGACGGCGTGTGTCGCGTCCGTGCTGTTCGAACACGCGCGAGCCGGCAGTGGCCTGAGCAAGGGATAGGATCGCCGCGATGCGGTTATCGGATTGCTGTGACGGCCTCAGGCAGGTCACGCAGCTCGGTGACGCGATGCGGAACGTCCAAATGCTCGCCGACGCCGATGAAGTGCATGCCGGCAGCGGTTGCGGCGGTGTGATCGGAGGGCGCGTCGCCGACGTAAACCGCCTCCTGCGGTGCGAGTCGGAAGTGCGCCAAACACTTCTCGAGCATATCGGGATGTGGCTTCGGCCGTGGCACGTCGTTGATCCCGACTGCAAGCTCAAGGTAGCGTCCCAGATCGAAGCGCCGCACCACCTCGTGCGCCGTGAACCCGCGATTCGTGGCAAGCGCCAGGCGGTAGCGATTCTGCAGTGTCGCCAACGTCGGGTGCAGCTCCGGGACCGGCTGCATCAATCCATAGAAAGGCTCGTATTCGACCGACATGGCAACCGCACGGGCCCGTTCGATCAGCGCCGGATCGTTGCCGAAGAGATGCTCGAACAGCTGGCGTGACGAAAGCTGGTGGGCGACGCGGGTTGCGGTGGCGTCCATCGGCGGATGTCCCAGCGCCGCCAACACCGCATTGTAGTAGGCGACGTTGGCAGCCAGCGAGTCGAACAACACGCCGTCACAATCGAGAATCACCGCTTGCAGCATTTTGGGTGAGATCTACTGCTTTCGTGCCGCTTGCGGGTCGATCTGCCAGACCGAACGCAGCGCCGGATAGGTGAGCGCAAACCATAGCCCCAGCGGTCCGACGACGAACGCCACCAAACCGGAGAACACACCGAGGGTGTCCTTCACCACGTTCGGCCGATCCATGATGAAGGGGTAGACGAGCACCACAACGACGTGGATGCCGAAGAAGGCAACACCGCCGATCACCGCCGCAGCGAAGCGGCGCCGAATACTTTGGTGCGGAGTCGCCACGATCAGGGAGATCAGGGGCATTAGGGCCATCGACAATGCCGGCAGCTGCAGCAGCATCGGCAATTGCCGTCCGCCCGAACGGAAGACCACGGGGTCGACCATCCCCGGCTGGTCGTAGTCGAGCCACCAGCCGTTGACCAAGGGACTCACCGTGCGTGCGCTCTCGAGTACCGCGGTGCGATAGTGGACGCCGAAGTCGATGGCCCACCAGGCGGTCACCAAAACGGCGAAGGTCAGCAAGAACAGACCCGCAAAGCGCCACTTCATCGTCTCGACCACTCCACCCAGGTGATGGCGTACAACGTCACCAGCATCAGAAAGGCGCCCTGCCAAACGTATTCGTGAAAGTAGGGGAACAGTGTTGGGTAGTACTCCACCAACCGCACCAGCGTCGCAATGCGCACGACGTTGATCAGCGACAAGATCGTGATTCCCGCGACGATACCGGTCAGCTTGAGCCACAGACGCGATGGATACGCGGCGATGAAGCTGATGAGCACGAAGAGGACGAACACACCCGTACATTCGTGGTTGATGTTGAGAGTCATGGTGCCGACGGAAATGTAGTTCCCCTCGACCACCTTGGCGGTACTGCCGAACCAATGCGCCAGGCTGGCAGAAGCGTTGGCGATGCCATTTTCGAAGACATGCAGGTGATTCTGCAGATTGGTAGCGACCGACAGCACGCTGAAGCCGAGCAGGCAGGCGAAGAAAACCAGGGCAAAACGAGCGATCGGCCAACGCATGGCGGCAAAATAGACAGGGCCGGAGAAAGGGGCAAGCGAAGCGCGACCAGCGCCAGCGTGCCGGCCGCAGATCACGCCAGACGGGAGGTTGCTGTCTTACTCCTCTCTCCCGTCCCCCGTCTCCCGTCTTTCCAACCCGGCCGCGCTCAGCGCCCGGAACTGTTCCTGGTAAAGCTGTGCATAAACCCCGCCTTGCGCCAGCAACTCCGCGTGTCGTCCGATCTCGCACAGGCGGCCCTGCTCGATGACGACGATGCGGTCGGCGTTCATGGCGGTCGACAGCCGGTGCGCGATGATGAACGTCGTGCGTCCCCGCATCAGCCGGCGCAACGCGTCGTGGATCAGATTCTCCGACTCCGAATCGAGCGCGGCCGTCGCTTCGTCGAGAATGAGGATCGGCGGGTTCTTGAGAAACATGCGGGCAATCGCAATGCGCTGGCGCTGGCCGCCGGAAAGGCGGACACCGCGCTCGCCGACGAGGGTTTCGTAGCCTTGGGGGAGCTGCAGGATGAACTCGTGCGCGTTCGCCGCAAGCGCTGCGGCAATGACTTCGTCCATCGTCGCGTCGGGCTTTCCGTACAACAGGTTTTCCTGCAGGCTGCCGCTGAACAAGATCGGGTCTTGCGGCACGATGCCGATCTGATCGCGCAGCGAGGCGATTGTCGCTTCACGCACATCCGCTCCGTCGATGCATAGCGCCCCGTCGGCGACGTCGTAAAAGCGCGGAATGAGCGCCACCAGCGTCGACTTGCCGGCACCGCTGCGGCCGACGATGGCGATGGTTTCACCCGCTTGCACGTCCAGCTCGATGTCCTCCAGCGTCGGGCGTCCGTTGCGACGCGTCGCATAGGCGAAGCTGACATGCTTGAAGGTCACGCGCCCATGGACCCGTCGCAGCACCCGTGCCGTCGGCGACTCGGTGACTTCCGGGCGAATGTCGAAGAATTCGAAGATGCGATCCATGGCCGCCAGCGAGTTGCTGATCACCACGCTGAGCTCGCTGAAGCGTTGCAGGGGCAGGTAGAGACTGCCGAGGTAGGCGTAGAACGCAACCATGGTGCCGACGCTGAGCGTGCCGTGCAGGATCATCAAGCTTGCAACCCAGACGACAGCCAAGGGTGCGACGCTCGTCAGCACGGTGGTGGCAGCCATGTTGGCGGACGACAGCGAGACGTTGCGCAGTGTGAGGTCGAGCAAGGTGCGGCTGCTATCGTAAAAGCGTCGCGCTTCATGGTCTTCGCGACCGAAGGCTTTGACGACGGTGGCGCCGGCGATCTTTTCCTGTAGCTCGCCGGAGAAGTCTTCGATCATCTCTTGGACCGACTGGCTTGCCGCTTTGATGCGCGGGCTGAAATAACGAATGAGCCCGACGTAGAACGGAATGACGACGAGCGCCACCCACGCCAGGCGATGTTCGAGCACGAACAGGATCCAGACGACGAAACCAAGCGCGGCGCTGTCCATCCAGACGTTGGTGAGCGCCGAGCCGACGAAATTCTGAGCCAGTTGGATGTCGCTGACGAAGCGCGCGACGATGGCCCCGGAGCGGCGCGCATCGAAGAACGAGTGCGACATGCCTTGGATGTGCTGGTAGAGTGCGTAGCGCAGATCGAAGACCAGTCGATGACCTGCCTGCCCGGCCCAGTAGCTGCGGTAAAAGCTGGCAACGCCGAGGATGCCATAGAGCAGCAGCAGTGTGACGCCGATGACCGCGACCTTGCCGCTGTTGCCGTCGCCCAGCCACGGCAACAGGCGCACGGCGCTGCTGCACCACGCATCCACCCAGCGGTTGGCTGCCTCGTGGGCCGCCGTTGGGGTTTGTGCGAGGACGACGTCGGTCAGGTATTTCAGCGCCAGAGGGAAGGTCAACGGAATGATGAACTTCAATACCCCGGTGAGCGCCGCGCCGACGATGTACCAGCGATGCGGCGCGACGTAGGTGAGGAATCGCCACAGTGCCGAACGCGGGGATGTGGACGATGCGGACATCATCTCTGGCTTCATGCCGGCTCGACGCGCCGCCCGCGCCGGAGCACGGCGACGGAGGCCGCAACGATGACCCAGGCGAACAGGTCGCCCACCCGCGTGTAGAAGGTAACGATTTGTAGACGCGGCACGTTGCCGCGCACCACCTCCGCCGTGAACAAGCCGCCCTGGGCGACCACTCGTCCGGCTGCGTCGATAATGCTGGTTACGCCCGAGTTCGAACCGCGCAGCAGGTAGCGGCGGTTCTCCACCGAGCGCCACAAGGCCAGGGCCTGGTGCTGATACGGCGCCGCGCTGTCGCCGTACCAGGCGTCGTTGAGAATGTTCAGCAGCATCTCCGCCCCTGCCATGGTGGTGTGCCGCGGCATGTCCGAAACGATGTCTTCATAGCAGATGAGCTGTCCGACCTTGGCTTTGCCGGCAACATCGAACACCACGACGCCGCGGCCGGAGGTGAAATGTCCGGTTTCCGGACTGAGCGCATAGATGGCCGGGACATATTGCCCGCCGGGAATGTACTCGCCGAAGGGCATGAGAATGCGCTTGTCGTAGCGCGCGGCAATCCTGCCGCCGGCAGCGACGAGGAAGGCGCTGTTGAATTCCTCCGGGTGTTGCGGGTCGAGGAAGTGATACGACAGACCACCGAAGATGAGGTGCGAGCGCAAGTTCTGGAAGGGATTTTCTTTCGCGGTGAGCTCTTCTGCGTCCGTCGG